>JAVWBH010000164.1:0-6999 GCA_036649595.1 Bacteroidales bacterium | reverse complement strand
TCCTCTTTTCGAAACGATTCGTAAATCATTTTGCCGCCCAGATAAGAGAGCAGCAGAAATGCGATCCAATGATCGAACGCCTTGATATACTCACTGAAACTACTACCCAACCCCCATCCGAGCGTTGTCATACCGGCTTGAAAGAATGCCAGAATAAAAGCAATTTTAACCGCTTCTTTGTGCCGGAATTTCTTCATGAATATACCGCTGGATATACTCACTGAAAAAGAATCCATCGACAGCCCTACCGCTATCATCAGAATTGTCAGAAAACTCATTATATTCTATTTTTAGAGACACAAAGATAAACAGGAATGGAAAAAAATAAGCTTTTATTTTTCCGGAATAGTGAATTTTACAAATAATAAGTTGTTTTGCGCAGGCAATCGCATTATCTGTCATACCTTTGTATTTATAATTGCAAAATAGTATATGATACAGAAAACGCTCGACGCACTCGGCTTTGAAGCACTCAACCCGATGCAGCTGGCTACAGCGGAAGCTTACGACAAAAAAGGTGATTTAATTCTTCTTTCTCCGACCGGATCAGGAAAAACCGTTGCCTTCTTACTCCCAATGGTAACGCGCCTGCAGCCCAATGCGAACAAAATACAAACACTGATTCTGGTGCCTTCGCGAGAGCTTGCACTTCAGATTGAACGGGTATTCAAATCCATGAAGACCGGATTCCGGTCTGTTTGCTGTTACGGAGGACATGACAGTAAGATAGAAAGAAACAGGCTACAGGAAAATCCGGATGTGGTGATCGGTACGCCCGGCCGTATCCTCGACCACCTGACACATGGCGCATTCGCACCGGATACCATCTCCACGCTGATTCTCGATGAGTTCGACAAAGCACTCGAACTGGGATTCACCGAAGAGATGTCGGCCATCATCGAACAGCTGCCGAACCTTTCTAAACGCGTGCTTACCTCGGCTACCGAAGGAACGGAAATACCGGAATACACCGGATTACAACAACCGACTACACTCTCTTTCCTGATCAAGTCGAATGTTGCAGACCGGTTAACGCTGAAACAGGTACAATCGCCCGTGCCCGATAAACTGGATACGTTATACCGTCTGATCTGCGAAGCGGGCGACGGCTTGAAACTGGTATTCTGTAATTACCGGGAGAGTTCTGACCGCGTAAGCGAATACCTGGCGAAAATGGGTATCGGCAACGTCCTTTTCCACGGAGGGATGGAGCAGGCCGACCGCGAAAAAGCGCTTGCCCGCTTTCGTAACGGCAGTACCAACGTTCTGGTTTCGACAGATCTTGCTGCCCGCGGACTCGATATTCCGGAAATCAGACACATCATCCATTACCACTTGCCGGTAAACCGCGAAGCATTCGTACACCGTAACGGCCGTACCGCGCGTATGGATAAAACGGGGAGCGCCTATCTTATTTTAGGCCCGAGCGAATACCTGCCCGAATACATTCATGAAACGCCGGTATTCCAGAAACTGTCTGAAGTGACACCCGCTCCGGCACAACCGGAATGGACCACCCTTTATATCGGAAAAGGAAAGAAAGACAAACTGAGTAAAGGAGATATCGCCGGCTTTATGATCAAAAACGGAGGTCTGACAAAAGATGAGGTCGGAATGATTGAAGTAAAAGATTACCATGCCTTTGTTGCGGTAAAAGCCACAAAAGTAAAAGCTTTGCTCAAAGCGATTGAAGGAATGAAAATCAAAAATATGAAAACAAGAATCGCCGTCGCGTTATAACCGATAACACAACAGCGATATACAGATAAAACAGAAGGCTCTGTCGGAACGGAATTTTATTCCGCCCTGACAGAGCCTTCTTTATATAAAATCAGCGTACACTCTTTTTAAAGACCAGCCGCAACAAAATAAAGTTGATCGGCAGCACAACTACAAACACCGGAAACGGCGCCCACTCTTTGGGAATGTGTAACCACAAGAACAGATTCAGAAACCCGATCTGAAAAAGATAGTTCAGCCCCTGCTGCATTCCGAAGCCGATTGCCTTCTTAACAGACGGCCGCTCGCGGAAAGTATAAAAGGAGGTCATCAGAAAGTTGACGACAAAGCTGATCAAAAATCCGATCGTATAGGCCAGGTTGGGATTCATAATCCGGCACAGCGGATAATAGATTCCGTACAATACCGCTGTCGCTACCGTACCGGTGATTATAAAGCGGATAAACTCGCCTTTCTTATTCTCTTTTTTCATGAACACGCTTTATTGTTGAACCTCTTTTTTACTTTTTGTATCAAAGCGATACAACCAGATATAATCGCGGATCTCCGTATCGTCATGCGGCGTACGAATCACTTTTTCGAAATTATATTTATCGCCATATTGCGGCTCGATGATATCATGAAACGCGCGCTCACCTACCAATAGGTAACCCGACCCGGGATTTTCGGCATCAAACAGATGCACGCGGTTGCCGATATAAAAATTAACGATGTAAAAGCGAAGCATCTCTACCGGGATATAACCATAGATCGCTCCTTCGGGTACAATCTCTTCTACTTCGTGCGCAAACTTCTTGATCGACTTATGGTTCAGGATAGCCGGCTGTATCACCCCGTCGAGTAAGATCTGCAAGCCGAACACCAGGGCGATAACCGTACCCATAAAACGAATACTCCACTCCCGCTTACGTACCTCTTTAAAGAAATACACCAGAAAAATAATCGCCACCAGAATGGAAACAAACCCGACAAAACCAAGCGGAGCGGCATCCATTTCGCTGACATATTGGGTAGCTTTTACAGCCGCTTTGCCCGATAAGAACGAGTCGGGCCGTACGATACCCGCTTTGATCGCTCCGAAAAGAGCCAGCACAAGCGCCGTCAGCGAAGCGATTACCCAACCGAATACGCGCCATACCCCCGGTTTATACTGAATCAGCCAGATAAACAGATCGGCAATAAAAATAGCCACGAACGGATATACCGGCAGCAGATATACGCTGCGCTTGCTTTTCGGGATGCAATAGAAAACAAAGATCAACACTGCCGAAACGAGCGCATATACGCGCACCCTGTCGGCTGTTGCAAACCAGTTTTTCGTACGCGCCCATATTCCTTTTGACCGCTCACGCAAATTTTTATAATTCAGCACGAACAAAGAGAATACCAACAACAGCGTCCACGGAATATACCCGGCAATCATGGTCAGGAAATTATAATGTACCGGATTCTCATGCGAGCGGTAACTCATTTTCCCAAGAAAGCGACCGAAGTTTTCTTCCATCACCAACCCGACAAACTCTTCGCCGCCCTGCAGATAGGCCAGGTAATACCAGACAGCGGGCAATATACACGAAAGCACTCCGGCAAGCGCCATTTTCAGAAATGCCTTCATAAAAGACACGTTATTCAACAGCAAAAACAACCCGCAGGATGCACACGGCAGGATAAAGCCAACGGGACCTTTTGTCAACGTGCCGAAGCTCATAAACAGAATTGCCCAGAACGGAATCCCTTTAAACCCGTTTTCCCACCAGCGGTACAGCTGAAAGATCGCCATCACGATCATTGCCGTAAGCACCATATCCACGCGGGCATTCATGCCGGCGCGATGCACTTCGAAACTGCTGATAAAAATCAGCGTGGCCAGAAAAGACCGGTAAACATCTGTCCGTTTGGAGAAAAACAGAAAAAAAGCACATGCCATCAGTATCAGCGCTACGGCAGACGGCAGACGGGAGCTGAATTCGGTTACTTCGCCCATCGGCAAAGAGGCCAGGGCTACGCACCAATGAAAAAAAGGCGGTTTATAAGCCATATCGCCGCCGGCATTTTCGGGCAATATCCAGTTTCCTGTTTCAATCATAGAATACGAAACTACCGCCTCGCGGGGTTCTCCTTTCGTATGAAAGTCGTTAAGTCCCAAAAAAGGAAGAAGGGTTACGCATAAAATTCCAAGCAATAACCAGAAGAGTAACTTTCTTGTGTTCAGATTCATTTTTATTTATTAATAGAATGACCTTTATCAGATCCGTTGAAATTAATTTTTTCCTGAATCAGGTATTCAGGCCTGTTTTTCGTTTCATCGAAAATATTACCGATGTATTCGCCTAAGATACCGATGGTAAACAACTGAATCCCTCCCATCAGCAATACGATAAAGATGGTAGACGACCAGCCCGGCACGATCTGCTCAGGACGGAATATATTCAGGAATAACATCCAAAGCACCAGCAATACGGCAAACAGGATACAGAAAACGCCCAGGGAGATCGCCAGTTTAAGCGGCTTCTTGGAGAATCCGAAGATGCCGGCACTCGCCAGCTTTATCATCTTGCCAAATGAATATTTCGTTTCGCCGGCAAATCGTTCGTCCCGTTTATAATAGAAGGGCTCTTGTTTGAATCCCATCCAGCTAAACAGTCCGCGCAGGTATTTATGTTTTTCCGGAAACTGAAGGAAGGCATCCAGTACCTGGCGGTCGATCAGGCGGAAATCGCCCGTATCTACCGGAAAGCGGTATTCGGAAAGCATGTTTAAGGTGCGGTAAAACATTTTTGCCGTGATCAGTTTAAAGAACGACTCTCCTTTTCTGCTCTCGCGTACGGCATACACGATATTACTGCCGGTTTGCTGCCACCGTTTTACCATTTCCGGAATCACTTCAGGCGGATCCTGCAGGTCGGCATCGATAATCACGACCGCATCGCCGTCGGCATGATGCAGCCCGGCGCTTACCGCATTCTGATGACCGAAATTGCGGGAAAACGAAAGCACCTGCACCGCAGGATCGCCCGCAGCCAGCTCTTTCAGAATTTCGAGCGTCTTATCCCGGCTTCCGTCATTGACGAAGATCAGCGAGTAATCAAAATCGGCACATGAGAGTACCTGCGTAAACCGCTTGTATGATTCACGCAAAACTTCCTCTTCATTAAAGCAGGGGATTACAATGTTTAATTTCATTTGTATATCAGTTTATTTTTTTACATTAAAGTCAAATGCGCCATCTATATACCTTTTGCCGGGTATCTTATTTTTTACGAAATGTGACCAGGCGATTCAGTATAAAATTAGCCACGGTATAGGTTGCCATCGCCACCAACTGGGCAAAATAGGTGTTCCATGCCCACTTTTCTACCATCATCAACAACAAGAGGTACTGAAGCCCGTAGCAGATGGCAAAGCTGATACCAAACCAGAACATCTCTCTGAGCACTCCGTTTTTCGATCCGAACACCCATGTTTTGTTCCAGATAAAACTGTTTATGACGCCGGCAATATAGCCGCTCAGGTTGGCAAGCTTATAATCGACCCCGAATTTCATTAACAGATAGATAACCAGCAGTGAAATCAGCGTATTTAAAACACCGACTCCGATGAATTTCAGAAACTGAATCTTCACCTCTTTATTTAATCCTCGCTTATGTGATGACATATATAATGATCAGAACTATATTCAACAATAATTAAGGGTACAAAATAACATGAAAAAATTGAGGAGGCCCCACAAGGAAGGCGAAAAAAACAGACACGGCATATCTGAATCCCGAAAATTTATTTTTGCACTGTTTTTTTTCAAAACAACTTTACCATTTTCAAATATTAAATTCTATATTTGAAAAATAAGGACAACAACCTAAATACAATAATTTAGTTATTAATTAAACCACTAATCCAACACAAAATGCGCCTTACTGATGCTCAGTATTTCAACTTGAAAGAGCAGATTAAAGACTGGATTCTACGAATCGACGAAGAAGAAATCCTTCCAAAAGGGATCAAAGTTCTTCACTTTAGCCTTTTAGAGCCTTACGCGATCGAACTTGTCGGCTCCAAAGTATATAACACCGATGATGATGAATGGATTTACCGGGAAGATTATGTTCCTGAGGAACGAGTATGTCCGGATCTTGAATTAGAAGAAGACCTGCCATGGGAACCATTCTTAAAAACAATTGTCCGTATACTGAAGGAACTTTCGTCCAATGAATTAAAGGATATTGATTTACTAAAAGTACCTTATCTGACTACCGGATTTACAAACAGGGATGTAGTCAGTATCCGGTAATATTGTAAAAATAGATTCCGAATAGTGCATAAACAATCGCTCACGCTAATCAGAGCGATTGTTTATGCTTTTTTTATATACTGAAAATACACGATTTTCGCCGACTATTTTTATCTTTAGCCCCAATTCTTCACATTCAATAAATTATATATACATATATACTATGAATCATTTACACAATATCGTTGATCAATTTCAAGTTACAGGCATCGTTCAGGAGATTGCACCGCTTGGAGCCGGATTAATCAATGATACTTATAAAGTTATTACCGAAGATATTACAACACCGGATTATGTATTGCAAAAAATTAACCATGCGATATTCCAGGATGTTGATCTGATGCAGAACAATATCAAACGTGTTACGGACCATATCCGCCAAAAACTCCGCGAAAGAGGAGAAAGCGATCTTGACCGTAAGACACTAAAAATCATACCGGCAAAAGATGGTAAACTCTACTTCTTTGACGGCACTTCTTACTGGCGAATGACTCTGCTAATTGCCGATTGTAAATCATTCGAACAAGTTACTCCTGAGTTTTCTTACTATACGGGAAAAGCTTTCGGCGATTTCCAGAATATGCTGGTTGACCTTCCGGGTGAACCGTTAGGGGCAACTATTCCGAATTTCCATAACATGGAATTCAGACTGGAGCAATTTCACGAAGCGATTGAAGCGAATAAAGCGGGACGTCTTGAAAAAGCGCAAGTGATCGTTGATGAATTATTAAGTCGCGCAGAAGAGATGTGTAAAGCCGAGCGCATGAATCGTGAGGGAATCTTACCCAAACGCATTACTCATTGCGACACGAAGGTCAACAACATGCTGTTTGATAAAGAGGGTAATTTCTTATGTGTAATTGATCTTGACACCACGATGCCGGGTTACGTTCTTTCTGATTTTGGCGACTTTATCCGTACTGCGGGTAATACGGCTGCCGAAGATGAGACTGATTTAAGCAAGATCGGTG
>JAVWBH010000163.1:0-7034 GCA_036649595.1 Bacteroidales bacterium | reverse complement strand
GTACGCAATCCTTCCTAACACCGTACGGTACGCGAGAGAACTCCGTACGGTGTGCGAGAGAACTCCGTACGGTGTAAGGAAGGATTCCGTACGGTGTGCAAAAAAATATCTCCTTTTGATATATATTTAACCATTAGTATTTTGATTTTGACACCATATTAATTCAAATTCGTCTCTTGAAATAAAGTCTTCAGATTCCCACTCGATATCTGAAAAATTTTGATCATATAAAAATAGATCTCCACAAATAGGATTTGCTGCAGATAACTTTATAACTATATTAGGATCAACTACTCCTTGATAAAGCTATATTCCAGTCATTGGGTATTTAATGAATACGTATTCGTACTTCACAGAATACCATAAATGCTCAACAAAGATATTGTCAAGTGCTCTCTTTAGACCATTCTGCGCTAACTTTCGTATATTCATTAAATATATTAATTTATTATAATCCTAGACCCTAAGGGTCGGATTCTTTATAACCATAAAGATTATTTTCAGTACGTTTCTGTAAAATATTTCCTGAGGGTGTACCAAAAGAGAAGTGCACCCGTTGAATTCTTCTGTTATTATAAAACAGATCTTTTTTTCCACCCTTCCCGTCAATTTATACACCTGCAGCGAATCATTTTATCGTTATTTTGCTTCCGACAAATGACTATAACCTCTAATTAATAATACATATGAAGAAATACGGAATATGTGTATCGATCCTGCTCACGCTGTGTGCTGCCGGCCATGCCGCCACAGATGCTTTTCCGGGAGCCGAAGGCGCCGGGCGCCACACTACGGGCGGGCGCGGCGGAAAAGTAATCTATGTTACCAACCTGAACGATTCGGGCGAAGGTTCACTTCGCTGGGCCATCGGGCAAACCGGCCCGAGGACAATCCTATTTAAAGTAGCGGGAAACATAGAACTCCTTTCCGAGCTGCCCATCACAAAAGGAGATCTGACAATCGCAGGACAATCAGCTCCGGGCGACGGAATCACGATCAAAAATTTCTCTACCATCGTAAAAGCAGATAATGTTATTATCCGCTTCATGCGCTTTCGCCTTGGTAAGGAAAAAATGGCCGAAATGCCGGATGCCCAGGATGCGATCTGGGGCAGGGAACGTAAAAACATTATCCTCGACCATTGCTCTATGAGCTGGAGTATCGACGAATGCGCCTCATTTTACGATAATACCAACTTCACCATGCAATGGTGTATCATTGCCGAAAGTCTGCGCAATGCAGGACATCCGAAGGGTGCACACGGATACGGAGGCATCTGGGGCGGAAAGGGCGCCAGCTTTCACCATAACCTGCTGGCAAACCATGACAGCAGAAATGCCCGGTTTTGCGGTTCACGCTATACAAACAGACCGGATCTGGAATTAGTAGATTTCAGAAATAATGTAATCTATAACTGGGGTGGCAATAATGCCTATGCCGCCGAGGGAGGGAGTTACAACCTGATCGGAAACTATTATAAACCCGGCCCTGCCAGCAAGAATCGCAGCCGGCTAGTTGAGCCCTATCCCGACGACGGGAAAAACAAACAACCGACCGGGGTATGGGGTAAATTTTTCGTAGACGGAAATATCTCGACCGAAAGCAATACGGTTACGCAGGAGAATTGGAATGGCGTTCATCCGAAAAACCTCAGCGATAAATCAAAAATAAAATCCGCCACAGAATTTACCGTTGCCGCCGTAACCACACATAGCGCAACAGCGGCTTATGAGAAAGTACTGGCACTGGCCGGAGCCTCTTACCGCCGTGATGCTGTCGACGAGCGGATCGTGGGTCATGTCAAAGCCGGCACTTATACGGCTAAAGGTTCAAACGGAAGCACCAACGGACTGATCGACTCACAGGAAGATGTGGGGGGATATCCGGTATTGACCACCGGGAGTGCTCCGGTAGATTCGGACAACGACGGCATGCCGGACAGCTGGGAACTGGCAAACGGCTTAAACCCGAATAACAATTCCGACGGCACGGGGTATTTACTCGACCCGCATTATACAAATATCGAAATATATCTAAACTCGTTGGTAGAGGATATTATGCATGCCGGATCCGATGTAGAGACGGGCGTCATTCCGGTACTGCCTGAAAAGAAACCTTTTCGGATAACAAAGACGTCGGTCTGTGCACCGGGTGCTTCAAAATTAAAAATATACGAACTAAACGGCATCCCCCTTGCATCGGTCAATCACGAAACAATAGACACCACGGGCTTAAGCACAGGTGTGTATCTTATTGTTGCTCACTATCCTGACGGTAAAAAGGAAAAACAAAAGATAATAAGATAGATAAAACAAAATAAGGCAGCCTTCGTTTGAAGACTGCCTTATTTTATAAGTCTGATTATCCTTTTATCGGATAATCACTTTGGTAGCTTTCGTACCTACACGCACAATCAATATTTCATTAACCGGCAAATTACCGATCTCGTTAATACCGTTATCCGCATTCAGAACAGCCAACTGGTGTCCCATCATGGAATATACCGCGATTTTTTCTCCGGCTGCGGCTTCAACGAATACCTTACCATCTGCCGCGTATACTTTCGCTTCCTGAGCCACATTCTGCTCCATGCCCGTACCGGTTGTCTGAACCATGGTGATATTCCGGATATTGTGTTCAGAATCGGCTTGTTTATAAACACGGAACATCAACCGGAAATTAGAGATGGAATCCGGAGCAACATATGTATATTCCATTGGCGTCCAATCTTCTGCAATCGGGAAATATTTATTATTTGTCCGCAACGGATCCTCCTCTGGTTTTGCTGCACTTCCGACACCATTGGTATATACCCAAACATCATGTTCGCTCACACCAAAACTCCAGATTCTGAACTTCGCATGAGTTGACTTATAGTCGAATGAAATCTTATATGTTTTTCCAGGGGTAATCTGAATATCCTGCGACATATCCAGACGGTCGGAAGCTGCTTTTGTCTGAGCTATCGACAAACCTTCGGTAGCGGTAAATACATAAGCATCCTTATCGGCAGGTTTCACACCCATGGTCCAGCCGTTGGTACCATCTGTAAAGTTTCCGTTTACAACCAGGTTTACAGGATCTGTTCCGCCTCCGGCAGAAGTATCTTCAAATGTATAAGCAGCAGCTCCGTTATTAGGCGCCCATACCAGAATCGTAGCTACATTGCCCGTTACAGACGATTCGATGCAAACATGCCCCAATCCGTTGGCAGTAGCGCCGATATCCGCCGTTTTCTCACCGATTAAAACAGGATTGGCAATATCCGTAATATCGTAAATTTCAATACTGCCCTTATCATTTGCCGGAACAGCCACATAATTTACCTTATTCAGAGTAAACTGGGTAATACCGCTGGCAGCCAGTTTATTAATCCCTAACTCTTTCTTTTCGAAAGTTTTGGCAGAATGGTCGATTTCAAAAAAACAAGGTTTCTTGTCCTGTCCGGATACCCATAACTGATTATCATTAACCCAGTTAACATCTGCTCCCAATGCAAATCCGCCACGCGCATCTGCTATCACAAGCGGAGCCGAAGCATTCACCGCTGCTCCGTTTTCCATTTTCCAGACAGCGATCTTATCTGAATTATTAACAGTGGCACCCGCCAGGTAACCCCCTTTGCCTTCAATATCACCTATAACATCAATATAGTCGATACGAGAGTTTTCCAAAGGAGCGCAAGTACCGTTTCCGGAACCGGAATTAATCATTTCAACAGCTGCCGCACCATCCCATTTATACATTTCGATGCGTCCGGTCATTCCGTATGCTCCGATCGAATAACAGACTGTTCCGGCTGGCGAAACTGTTACCGAATAACCAGTTCCTCCTGTTACAATCGTTGGCTTTTCCGAACCGTCGGCAACATCAATCACACGGATCAATTTGGCCCCTTTGTCTTGCAGGTACAGCATATCTCCATGATAATCCATATCACGGATGGCAGACCCGGCATTGCCGGTAACCTGCTTGTTAACCCACTTGTTTTCTAATTTTAATTCAGCAAAAACAGATGCTGAAATCAACAAAGCAGCCCCAAAAAGAGTAATTTTTTTCATGCTTAAAAGATTTTAATGATAAAAACAGTAATTGAAAACTATTCATCCACACATATCTATCTTTTTTTCACAATATTCACATTAAACTTATACAATAATATTTATTAATGATTGAAAACTAGCCTGTTATTCAACATATTTGACAAATAAATAAAAAAGGTCTGTCTTGTTTTTCGAAAACAAGACAGACCTTTCGCCTATCTGAAGTAGCAAAAAGACCTTACCATTCAAGCACCCCAATACCCTGGCGGATAATCTCAGGCTCATCACCGGTAAGATCCACTACCGTAGTGGGTTCGTTATTACCGTATCCCCCGTCAATGACGCCATCCACCTGATGCTGATAACGCTCAAAGATCAGCTCGGGATCGGTTGTATACTCCAATACCTCATCGTCATCCTTCACCGAAGCGGTCAGAATCGGATTTCCGAGCTTCTGCACCAGAATGCGCGTGATATTATTATCGGGAACACGAATACCTACCGTTTTGCGCATCTTATAAATCTTGGGTAACCGGTTGCTGGCTTCGAGAATAAATGTAAACGGACCCGGCAAATTCTTTTTCAGTATTTTAAACTGATTGTTATTTACCCGGGCATATTCGCTTATATTACTCAGATCATAACAGATGATCGACAATAATGCTTTCTGCGCCTCTACCCCCCGGTATTTATAAATTTTCTCAACACCACGCACATTTAATGCGTCGCATCCCATCGCGTAGACTGAGTCGGTAGGATAAATCAGCGTGCCGCCCTCCTTCAATAGCTTCACAGCTTTATCAACCTCTTTTTCATTGGGGTTGTCAGGATAAATTTTAATAAACATGCTTTCGGATATTTGATGTTGATTACGCATGCTTTCCTAACAATAAGAAAGAATACTTTGTTTTGCAAATTTACATAAATTTCCGATACCCGGCCCGAAGATGTTACGGTTTAATCGTTGTGGTAATCGCCCCGCTAATTAGCAAAAGAGATAGTTCTGAAACTTTCGCCTGATAAATGGCCGACAATTTCCGGTTGACCGCATCAATGTAACTGCGCTGAAACTCACGGAATTCGATTCCGGACAAAGAGCCGATCTTATATTTCTGTAAAGCCGCTCCCAGATTATCATAAGCTACCTCGGCACTTTCATTCTCAAAGCCGACGATATGCAGGTTATTTTCATAGGTGTTATACAACTGCGCCAAATCACCCATCAGTTGCAAGCGTGCATCCTGAAAAGAGAGATCGGCATTCTGCCGGTCAAGTTTCGAGTTTCGTATTTTACGAATCGTTTCCATACGGTTGAATAGTGGCACCTTTACCGAAAATCCCCAATAAGGACCGTGATACTGATTAAGTGAATTTACGGAAGCCGGATTTTCGGTACGCGAATAATTATACCCCGTATTCAGACTCAGGGTCGGAAACAACGCACTGCGCGCCATTTTCATATCCAGATCTGATATACGCATCTCTTTACGGGCAATCTGCAAGAGTGTATTATGTTCGAGCGTATTCACCTCCAGCAGATTAAAACTCAGCGGATCCGACAACCGGATAGAGTCACGCACGAAGCCGGTTTGCTGCAAATCGCCGCTCATCGACAAATTCAGTGCAATATAAGCCCGCTTGAGATATTCTTTCTGCCGCATGTAAGTAGAACTGTCTGCATTGAGGTCAATTTTGGCCTGTTGCATATCCAGTCCAGATAAAACTCCCAGGCGATATTTGTCGCGGGCCTCATTAAAACGGTCGTTCGATAATTCAAGCGTATGCGCGGTAGCTTGTAGCTTACTATGCTCTACGATAACCTGATAATACAGTTCGCTTACAGATAAGATCAGATTTTCAATGGCCATCCGGGTATTCAGCTTACCGATACGCTCTATTTCGCGATAACGGTTATGATCTGTAAACATAGCTAGTCCGTCAAAAAGCGTCCAACTTAACTCTACACCGGCCGAATACAGGTCGGAAGTGGCATCTTTCTCCAAATTCACCCCCGAAGTAGTCGTTTCGGTTTGATATACATTCTGATTTTGGCGCCCGGTAGCATTCACAGAAGGCATGAACTGAGAATAATTGACATCATTCCCGGCTTTCTGCTGCTTATTGCGCATGATTTTGATTGAATAGTTTTTGTCTAGCGCCTGTTCCACACAATCCTGCAAAGAAAGGATCTGCTGCCCTTTAGCCAAATAAAAGGCAGACAGGAACAAAACGGATAAAGCGATTTTTTTCATTTGCATATCTTTCGATTTTTAACACCAAGGTCAAATGCGCCATCTATATACCCTTTGTCAGGTATCTCTCCTTTGGGGGAGTTATGGCGATTCCGTATGCTGTTATACCTCAGGATTGTTCTTTATTGTTTTGGATGATAAATAAGAGTAGATTGCCGGCACCACGTACAACGAAAGGAAGGTAGCACAAGTCATCCCTCCCACTACGGCGATCCCCATTGCCACGCGGCTTTCGGCTCCCGCCCCGGTAGCATAAGCCATCGGCAGAATACCCAGGATCGTAGAGAGGCTGGTCATCAAAATAGGCCGGAATCGCGATACAGACGCATCTTTGATAGCATCCATCAAGGTAAGCCCTTCCGACTTGCGCTGATTCGCAAACTCGACAATCAGAATCCCATTTTTAGCAACAAGCCCGATCAACATGATAATACCGATCTGACTGAATATATTCATTGTTTGCCCGTAAGACCACATTGCCGCCATCGCCCCGATCAGTGCCAACGGCACTGTGAACATAACGATCAGCGGGTCGCTGAAACTTTCAAACTGAGCCGCCAATACGAGGTAGATAAAAATCAATGCCAGCAAGAATGCAAACAGCAAACTCGACGAACTCTCCACAAAATCTTTGGAGCTGCCGCTCAATGTTGTTTTAAAGTTATCATCCAGCACATTTGCGGCAATACGATCCATCTCTTCGAGTCCCTGCGAAAGTGTTTTTTTCTTTGCCAATCCG
>JAVWBH010000162.1:5506-7084 GCA_036649595.1 Bacteroidales bacterium | reverse complement strand
TATAAAAAGTAAAGTAGTGCATCGATATCCCATTGAAAAACAACATTAGTTATCGATTGAATCCATATTTTTTATTAATTTGTATTGGTAATCTGTTGATAAGCTGATTATATAAAAAGTTTCAAAATGAATGTATATAAATACAATCGGCATCACTCACATGAAGCAGAGATATCCCACAAAAAGTGTATAAATGGCGCATTTGACTTTGATGTTAAAAATTAGAAGATATACAAATGTAATCGCCATAATTCACCTAAAGAAGAGATACCCAACAAAGGGTATATAAATGGCGCATTTGACTTTGATGTTAAAAATTAGAAGATATACAAATGAAAAAACTGATTAAGGTTATTCTTATAAGTATCGGTGTAATTATCGTGCTGATGATTATTATGCCGTTGACAATGAAAAGCAAAATTCAGCAAATGGTCAGATTGGAGGCCCAAGAGCTTTTGAACGCAGAGTTTAATTTTGATGATATTTCCATCAGTCTGTTTCGTTCTTTTCCAGATCTGTCTGTTTCGGTACAGAATGTGTCGGTAACAGGGAGGACACCTTTTGAAGGTGATACTCTTTTGGCTGCGCAACATATTTATGCCGCAGTCAATGTATTGAGTTTATTAGGAAATGACGGATTCCAAATCTCGGAGGTTTCTCTCAAAAAACCTCTTATCCAGGGGATTGTTGATTCGAAAGGCCGGGCGAACTGGGAAATCATGAAACGGTCTGATTCTACCGCTCAGTCTGATATTCTTATTGAAGCCGACGAAACAGTAGTCCGGTTGAATTTAAAGCGGTTACATATCGAAAATGCAGAGATCCGTTATCGGGACTCGCAGGCTGGTACGAATCTCTGTTTAGCGGGGATGAATACGGTTTTGTCCGGGAATATGGATGCTGATCAGACATTGTTGAAAAGTAAATTAAGTATTGCCGATATTCGTTTGATGAAGGCCAATACGACCTATCTGAAGCAGGTGTCGCTTGAGGCAGAGGTTGATATAGATGCCGACTTAAAGCATAAGAAGTTTACTTTCCATGAAAACAATGTATCGGTAAATGCTATCCGCACTTCGCTAGACGGCTGGGTGGCGTTGCAGGATACGACAGGGATGGATATGGATCTGCAGTTGAATACTTCTGAAGTGGGTTTCAAAGAGATTCTCTCGCTGATACCTGCAATTTATCAACATGATTTTAAAGATTTGCAGGCAGAAGGGCGTGTGGGATTAAGTGCCCGTGCGAAAGGAGAACTGAGAAGAGGAGTTCTTCCTGCTTTTGAGACACGGCTGAATATAGAAAACGGATCTTTTCGTTACCCGTCTTTTGCGGAGGGAATATCGGATATTCAAGTTGACATGGCTATTACTTCGCCGGGAGGTTCGCCAGACTTGATTCGGGCGGATATCAGCCGTTTCCATTTCTTATTATCCGGTAATCCGTTTGATTTAACTGCCCGGGTTACTCATTTTATCTCTGATCCTGAATTTGCATTAACCGCTTTCGGGAAAATGAACCTGGGTAAGATTCGCGAAATTTATCCATTGAGTGATTCTGTGCAGCTAAGCGGGATTG
>JAVWBH010000162.1:0-5460 GCA_036649595.1 Bacteroidales bacterium | reverse complement strand
AAATAGAGAAGGAACAGTATGAACAGATTCTGGCGAAAGGTTCTGTGCAGGTTCAGAAAATGACAATTGCTCAGAAACAAGGAGCGCCGTTGGCTGTCGAAACGGCTATGATGATTTTTACGCCTCAGTTTGTCGAACTTGAAAAATGCGAAGCTTCTGTGGGTAAAAATAACATTGCACTATCCGGAAAATTGCAGAATTTTATTCCTTATATACTGAAAGATCAGACGCTGAAAGGATCACTGCGTGTTTCTTCCGATTATATCTGCCTGAATGATTTTATGACTGTACAGGATTCTGTCGCTGTACCTGTGCAGACAGAGGCTGCCGCGGATACGGTTTCACCGGCATTGCTTCTGATACCCCGGAATCTTGATTTTACCGCAACGGTGGATCTGAAGGAAGTGGTGCTCGATCACATGGCGTTATCGGCAATTACGGGGGATATCCGGATCAACAAAGGGATGCTGACGCTAAACGGATTGCAGTTGTCGGCTTTCGGGGGGAAAATCATCGCTACCGGAAAATACGATACGTCGGACGCAACGAGCCCGGTATTAGACATGCAGTTGGCTGTTGAAGATGCCTCTTTTGCTAAAACCTTCGGGTCGATTGAATCTGTCCGGAAGATGGCTCCTGTTTTTGAGAATATGACAGGACGCTATTCGATGAACCTGGATTTTGAAACTCATCTGTTACCGGGAATGACGCCTGATCTGAATTCTGTTAATGCAAAGGGGGCTCTGAATAGCCGCGATGTGAAAATAAGCGGGGTGGCAGCATTGGATAAACTGGCAGAGGTTTTAAAGCGGGATGCTCTGAAAACGATCACCCCTAAAGATCTGAATCTGACATTTGTTGTAAAACAGGGGCGTATCACCATTGATCCCTTTCAGTTGAAACTGGGTGATACGGTATTGTCTTTAGGAGGAACTACCGGATTAGACCAAACAATCGATTATAAAGGAAGTGTCATATTACCTGCTGACGGGTTTAAAGCATTAGGGATACATGTAAAAAACTTACCGTTTACAATTACAGGTACGTATAAGCATCCGGATGTAGCACTTGACATGAAAGCATTGTCGTCGTCGGCTTCGGATGCAATCGGGAATTTGTTTAAGGAGATAAAAAAGAAAGTAAAATAAAAGAGGTTGAATTTATTTGTTGAGGGGATGAGAAATCATTTAGGTATTAAGATTTTATTTTTTGTATTGTTCGGAATTGCTTCAAATCTGTTTGCTGCGCAGAAGGTTAGTTGCCGGGCTGTTTTGCCCGGGCATCCGCGAATTTTTATGTCGGCCGGAATGGAAAAACAGATTCGTCGTCATATAAGAAAGGATGCCGATTGGTTACGGCTGCATACATTGATCTTGGATGAGGCACGGCAGATACAAACATTACCGATGCCCGAACGGACTATGATCGGAAAACGATTATTGGTTACCGCACGCGAAGAATTACGTAGGATAATGTTTCTGGGATATGCTTATCGTATGACGGGCGAAAAAGCATTGGCGGATCGCATTGAGAAGGAACTGTTGGCTATCGCGGCTTTCTCTGATTGGAATCCGTCTCATTTTCTGGATGTGGCTGAGATGACGGTTGCTGTATCTGTCGGATATGATTGGACATATGATGTTCTTTCGGCCACTTCCAAAGAACAGATACGCCAGGCAATTATAACCAAAGGGTTACAACCGTCTTTTCCGCCGTCGGGGGATAACCATCCGTTTGCGACACGTGTTAACAACTGGAATCAGGTGTGTAATACGGGGATGTCTGTCGGTGCTTTAGCCGTATTTGAACATTATCGGGATTCGGCTGCAGTTGTTCTTGACAGGGCTATCCGTACCTTGCCGCTGGCCATGTCGGGATATGCTCCCGACGGAGCTTATCCCGAAGGGATTTCCTATTGGGAGTATGGTACTACTTATACTACTTGTTTGTTGGATCTGTTACAGAAAAATATGCATTCGGATTTCGGTTTATCCCAATTGTCCGGATTTATGGAAACCGGATTGTATGCCCAGCAAATGATAACTCCTGCTTTGAATACATTCAATTATTGTGATAATTTTTCTGTGCCTGACTTTTTGCCGGCTTCCTTCTGGTTTTATAAGCAGGACCGTAATCCGGCATTGATTTATGTACAACAACAAATCCTGCGCGCTGCAAATGCAGCCGATTTATGCCGTAATCGATTTCTGCCGTTGGCTTTGATCTGGGCTACGGAGTCGAACGCTTTATTTCGTAATTTGCAGGTACCTGAAATACTGGCATGGAAGGGCGAAGGGAAAAATCCGGTTGCTGTATTCCGCTCGGGCTGGGAGAATCCGGAGGATCTCTATTTGGGGATGAAAGTCGGGTCAGCAAATATTGATCATGGTCATCAGGATATCGGTAGTTTTTTGTTTGAAGCCGATGGGGTGCGCTGGGCTCTTGATTTGGGGCAGGAAGATTATACGAATCTTGAAAAGGCTGGTTTGCAATTGTGGGGACGACAGCGGTGGGATATTTTCCGCCATCATAATTTCACACATAATATAATTACAATTAATGATAAACTACAGGATTATAAAGGGCGTGCTGATTTTGACTCCTTTTCTGCTGATCCTTGTAATATGTATGCGTCGGCCGATCTGACCGGACAGCATTCGAACTGGGTGAAACGATTACACCGGCAAGTAGCGTTGCTTGATAAAGAGTATGTCTGTATCACCGTATAACCAATATACCAAGCTGACCTGGAACATGGCAACTGAGGCCGAATCTTTCACTCCGGTTAATGATCGTGTTGTGTTGCTGCAGAAAGGCGCCCGGAGATTGTATCTTGTTGTCGACACGCCGGTTTCAATTCGTTTTTTTTCCAGAAGTGCCGAGTCGCCAAATTATTTTGATTCCCCTAATCCGGGTATTCAGTTTGTCGGATTCGAATCGGTTCTTCCGATGGCTCAGAAGACAACATTTAAAGTATGCCTGTATCCGGATCGATTGCCGGATTATTTGGCAGAACAGTAAATACAAATCTTATCATGAAAACGAGATTTATTCAAATAAAGAATCATTTGCAGAGCTGTACTTCCCGGAAACGAGGGAGTGCGGCTCTTTGTTTTTTTATGCACAAATGCCTTTTATGGGGGGTATTGTGTTATGCATGCCAACTGTCTGCTCAGGTAACCTTATTGCAATGCCGTGACAGCGCGCAACAGAATTATCCGTTGATCAGGCAATATGACCTGATTCGTCAGGCAGAAACATACAGTTTATCAAATGCCGGAAAAGCCTGGTTGCCCGGGGGAGCGCTGGGTGTACAGGCTACTCTTCAATCGGAGGTTACCGCCATACCGCTTTCGTTGCCGGGTGTGACGATACCTGAATTAAGTAAGGATCAATATCGCATTCAGATGGAGATACGGCAAATGATATATGACGGGGGATTGATCCGAAACAAAAAGGAGATGATTCGCGCATCGGCACTCGTATCTGAGCAAAAATGGAAAGTGGATATGTATGCACTCAATGAACAAGTGGATAAGCTGTATTTTGGCATTTTATTATTGCACGAACAATTAATCTTAAACGATCTGTTGACGGCCGATCTGAATCGGACACGGCAGCAAACGGAGCAGGCTCTTGTTTTCGGAGTGGCGACGCCCGCAGATGTCGATGCGGTAACGGTATCGTGTCTGGACGCTACCCAACAGCGTATCAATTTAGAACATACTTTATGTAAGTATCGCGAGATGTTATCTCTTCTTACCGGTATCCGGTTTTCGGAAGCAACCAGCTTTATCCGACCGTCGGGCAGATTGCCCGGGGGGTGGGTAAATCATCGTCCTGAACTGGCCCTTTTTGATATTGAAAAAAAACGGATCAAAGTAAAAAGAAAACAATTGACTTCATTAAATCTTCCTGTAGCGGAGTTGTTTATGCAAGGAATCTACGGGCGTCCGGGATTGAATATGCTGAAAAATACCCCGGATTGGGGATGGATAGGCGGAATACGTATTTCTTATACATGGCAAAATCGGTATACGTTTCGGAAGGATAAATTGTTATTGGAAAACGAACAACTTCAGGTTCAGGTAAATCAGCAAACTTTTCTTTTTAATGCCGATGTCCAGATGGCTGCTTTGCAGACCGAACTTAACCGGATCATGAATCTGATGAGGCAGGATGATGAGATTATCCGTCTGCGAAGTCAGATTGTTAAGGCTTCGGAAGCAAAACTGAAGAATGGGACGATTCTGATAAATGATCTTTTACGGGATATTGCGGCCGAAAATAGCGGGCGGCGCCAAAAGTGTATTCACGAGATAGAATATTTGCAAACAATATGGCAAATGAAACAACTTACAAATAATTGACTATTAATATTATGAGGCGATATTTGTTTTTAGGTATCGGATTGTTACCGTTTCTTTTGATAGGATGTAAATCCGGAAATAACCATTACGATGCGATGGGGGTTTTTGAGGCTACGGAGGTTGTCGTGTCTTCTGAAACACAAGGTAAAATCATTGCGCTAAATTTACAGGGAGGAGATACCTTGATGCAAGGGCAACGGGTCGGGGTTATTGATTCTTTACAGCTTTATTTGCAAAAGAAGCAGTTGATGGCCAATAACCGTTCTGTGGCAGTACGAAATGTAAATGTAGGATTGCAGGTTGCAGCACTTGAAGAACAGATTATAAAACAGGAACGAGAGAAAGCCCGTTTCGCAAATCTGTTTGAGAACAAGGCGGCTTCTCAAAAACAGGTAGATGATATTGATGCGCAACTAAAGGTGCTCAAACGTCAACTGGTTGCCCAAAAGGAGATTCTGAATAATAATAATCAGGGTATTTTTGATGAAACGGATGCGATCTCCCTGCAGATAGCGCAACTTTCTGACCAATTAGCCAAATGTCATATCACAAATCCGATAAGGGGAACCGTGTTGACGAAATATGCCGAAGCCGGTGAGTTTGCCACTCCCGGAAAACCTCTTTTTAAAATCGGAGATCTTAATCGTCCTTTTTTACGTGTGTATCTGACTTCCGGACAATTATTCCGGGTGAAAACGGGGCAGCAGGTAGAGGTAATAGCCGATTATGGCGGTGGCGATGTGCGCACTTATTCTGGGGTGATTGCTTCTATCGGCGACAAAGCGGAGTTCACCCCAAAAGGGATACAAACCAATGATGAACGTGCCAATCTCGTTTATCCGGTAAAAGTGCAGGTTGTCAATGATGGGTATATTCGGATAGGAATGTATGGTGGTATTCGCTTACCGCAAAAATAACTCGAAAAAAAGATGATATCCGTAACCGATTTAAGCAAGAAGTATAATGCAGTACAGGCCTTGTCGGATCTGTCCTTTGAGGTAGAGCGGGGAGAGATGTTTGGTTTGATCGGCCCTGACGGGGCCGGAAAGACGACGCTGTTTCGTATTTTGTCGACATTGATATTGCCCGA
>JAVWBH010000161.1:4734-7110 GCA_036649595.1 Bacteroidales bacterium | reverse complement strand
TAGAAAAAAATTCGGGGGCTGGTGTTTCTCGAAATAATTCTATCCAAAAAGCTAAAGGCTGGTATTTAGCTTTTATAGATGGTGATGACTGGTGGTATCCGACAAAACTAGAAGAACAATTGAAATATATGCAAGAAAATAATTATGAGTTTACTTGTACATATTATGAGGATACTAATGAGTCATTGATAGTTTATTATACTATGAAACAGTCTTTTAAGCAGTGTTTTAGAGATGTTGTACCTGGATGTAATATTGGGACACCAGGAGTTATGATTAATATTAAGCGCATAGGGAAAAAATATATGCCAGAATTGCGGCGGGCAGAAGATTGGGGTTTGTGGCTTGAGATATTAAAGGAGGTAGATTATATCTATACCTATCCGAAGCCCTTATGGAGATATCGTCATCTAAGTGGTTCTGAGTCTAGTAACAAATTGAAACAGTTAAAAGCTGTATTTGATATGTATCAGCGGGTTTTAGGCTTTGGTATGATAAGAGCATGGTTATATGTTGTTTTTATATTCTTACCGAAGAATACATTTAAAAAAATAAAGAAAATATAAATAGGATTGTTTAAATAAACTAGTTATATGGTGAAATTAATTATTATAGCATTATTGCTGCCTATATTAGAACTGATCTATTTCAAATTGGCTAATTTTTTCAATATTATAGATAAACCTAATAAAAGAAGCTCCCATACAAATGTTACACTCCGGGGTGGTGGTATAATTTTCTTGTTTGGAGTGTGGTTGTATGGAGCTTTCTTTGGATTTCAGTATCCTTGGTTTTTGTTCGGTTTATCAATGATCGCATTGATAAGTTTTGTGGATGATGTGAGTTCTGTACCTAATAGTTATAGAATAGTTGTCCATTTTTTATCAATGTTTTTAATGTTTTATCAGTGGGGCATTTTTACTGAATCTCAATGGTGGATTGGAATAATAGCTTTAATTGTTTGTACAGGTATAATTAATGCTTATAATTTTATGGATGGCATTAATGGTATTACAGGAGGGTATTCATTGGCTGTCCTAGCTCCATTAGCTGTAATAAATTATCAGATACATTTCATTGATATGAATTTGATTTGGATTGGTATAATTAGTGTGTTAATATTTTGTTTCTTTAATTTTCGTAAAAAAGCAAAATGTTTCGCTGGTGATGTAGGAGCGGTGGGTATAGCATTCCTCGTGTTATTTATTCTTGGCGATTTGATTATTACAACAGGCGACCTTTGGTACATCTTATTATTAGGTGTTTATGGCGTTGATTCTGTTCTAACGATCTGTCATAGGCTTATACTTCATGAAAATATATTTGATGCTCATAGAAAACATGCTTATCAATTGATGGCTAATGAATTAATGATGCCACATGTTGTTGTATCTGGTTTTTATATGATTCTTCAATTAGTTATTTCATTTGGATTGATGTATGTTCCTATAAATAAGTGGGTATATTTTATAATTGTACTAGTAGTTTTAGCACTGGCTTATCTTTTATTTAAGAAGAAATATTACTATTTGCACGAAGAATACCTCAAGGATTTTGATACTTGTATTTTATAATTATGATTAAATTATATGATTGATATTTTTTTGACTGAGAATAATATTCCTTACGAAGTAAATGTAAGTCTAAAAAAAAAAACATGGATTCATAGAGGAGGAATGGCCAATTTCTTTATTACACCTATGACTATAGATCAACTGACAATTCTTTGTTCTTTTTTGTACAAAAATAGTATGGCATTTGATTTAATAGGCCATACTTCTAATCTTTATTTTCTCAATGATTACAATCCTAATATTGTCATTACAACAAGGCTATGTAACCATGTAACAGAAAAGAATGGAATATTAATATGTGATTGTGGTGTAAGTGTTTCTCGTCTTGCTAGGAAGTGTGTAAATAGTGGAATATGTGGTTTTGAGTATTTAACAGAATTACCTGGGACTGTTGGGGCTGCAGTCTATAACAATAGTTCTTGTAAAACAAATAGTATTGCTTCCATAGTTGAATATATTGATTTTCTTACCGATGATGGCAAAGTTGTCTCTTTAACTCCTGAGCATTTGGACTTTTCTTTCAGAAGTTCATCTCTGAAAAAAAATAAATTAAAAGGTTTGATTTTAAGGGTTTACTTAAGAGCAGAGCAAGGCGATTCCTCTAAATTAGTATCAATCGCAGAAAAAAATAGAATAAATAGAAATAAATTCTTTAGAGGACACTCAAGGAATTTAGGATGTACTTTTGATAATCCATCTTTATCATGGTTTTATAGGGTGTTGCTTAAATTAGTTTGGTGTTTTTGTAAGGCTTTAGGGAAGGATGAAAATGAAATAGACTATGTGAAAAAGTATATTCTAT
>JAVWBH010000161.1:3581-4724 GCA_036649595.1 Bacteroidales bacterium | reverse complement strand
CAATAACCGGCTATAGTTGTCTTATACCATATATTTGTGACCAGAGTTATATAATTTTTGTTTGGGAAGATGAAAAAGCAGATGAATTATTTTCTATTTACGTAGACTTCATGGATAAAATTTTAAATACAAAACAATTAGAAATCGAAATAAAATCGAAATAAAATCGAAATAAATATGGCAAAAATAAATTTACTCACTATTCATTGGGGTAATTGTTACGGAGCGGTACTTCAAACATATGCAACATGTAAACTACTCGAAAATTTAGGTCATGAGGTAACAGTGATTAATTTAATTCATTCTGATTCTTTTAAAAAATTTAGAAGTATAAAGGAATATACTAATTTGTTGTCGCATTCTCAATTTTGGAAATTCAAAAAAAATATTTTCCTAAGATGACGCCTAAGATGAAGCATCTAAATGTAAAATATATTCCAATTGCAGATTATACAGTTGTTGGGAGTGATCAAGTTTGGAATAGAGATATTACTTCCTATTTGTCTCATGCATTTTTTTTAAATTTTGCAAATAATAAATTGGTCGCTCTGTCATCTAGTTTTGGAAAAAAACATTGGAGTGATGAGAGTGAATATACATTGCTTGTCAATAATTTATTAGAAAGATTTCAGGCGATATCAGTAAGAGAAGATAGTGGTGTTGATATACTCAAAAATGTATTTCATATTGAAGGAACTCAATTGTTAGATCCAACATTAGCATATGGTAAATTTACGGATTTTGTAAAGCAAGACATTTGCAAAGAACGAATTTTTTGTTTTATATATAACAATTCAGATAATGCAAAAAAAATTAAGCAAGCTATTTCTGAAAAACTACATTTGCCGTTGAAAAAAGAAAATTTTTTTACTAGACGTTTGGATGCTTCTCCTATTAATTGGCTAAATAATATCTACAATTCTAAATTCATTATTACAGATTCTTTTCATGGGGTTGCATTCTGTCTAATATTTCAGAAAAATTTTGTGGTATTATGCGCAAATAAGGAAAAATTCACTAGATTAGAATCACTACTGAAAAAAATGGGTTTGCTTAATCGGATAATACATTCTATTGATGAGTTATTAGCAAATGAAGAGATATTATTAGAGCCTATTGATTATAATAAAGTTAACTGTATTT
>JAVWBH010000161.1:0-3571 GCA_036649595.1 Bacteroidales bacterium | reverse complement strand
AAGTTAAAGTTAGGGGAGAATATGATGGAAGAAAATAAAGTTAACTGTATTTTAGAAAATGAACGGCGTAAGTATAGTGACTTTATAACAAGAAATTTTATTGATTAATTGCTAGTCGCTAAATGTTAATAATAAGTCTAGGAAAATAATAATAATGTGATATTTGGAGTTGCTAAATAAGGTAAGAATGCATGAAAAGCGAATATAAGAGAATAAATAAAAATTAAGGAATAATCGTATATGCAAAAGATAAATACCCAACTACTCGATACCGTTACCCAAAAAGCGAAAACCTCTCCGCGTCTTCGCATGAACCATAATTTCCACGACACCCTCGATGCTCCTGCCCAGCGTTTGTTGAACGCGTTGGAGCCGGGTACCGATCTGCCGATTCACCGGCATCAGCATACGGCCGAGACCTATGTGTTGCTGAGGGGGCGGATCAACGTGATCTTTTATAATGAACGGAAAGAGATTGCCGATACGTTCGAACTCGACCCGCTGAAAGGGGAATACGGCGTACATATTCCGAAAGGACAATGGCACACCCTCGAAGTGCTGGAGTCGGGAACGATGATTTTCGAAGTGAAGGACGGCCCGTATGCGCCTTTCCAACCGGAAGATATCCTGTAGGCGCGCACTGCCGCCTCAAACAAAAAAAGAGCCCTCATTTGCATGAAGGGCTCTTTTTTTTGTGATAAGGAATGATCAAAAGATTGGACTTACTCGAAATCAGAGTTTCGGGTGAAGTCGTTTCGATAATCGTTTGCCCGCCCGGATCCGGGGAGCGTGGTTGTGTCATCGATAATAATCTGGGAACTACTTATTACCTCTTCGAGCTCAATCTCGATTATATCTAATACTGGTTCAATGTAGGGTTTTTTTTCCATAATACGCACCTGTTATTGTGATTTATTTTATAAATACTCTTTTTTTGTTGAAAATATAGACGCCCGGCGTTAATCCGCCGATGATATATTCGCCCGCTTCCAACTGAAGCATGCGGATGATGCGGCCGTCGGCGGCAACCAGGCAACCGGTCATCGCTTCGGGTGTGCGGATAATCAATTCGCCCGCATCGCCGTTGCATACGCTCCATTCCTGCTGTGCTATGCCCGGCAGCGCGGTGGCGTCGCCCGGTTTGTGGATGATGCGCAGGGCAGGCGCGTTTTCGTCAACTACCAGGTTGAGGTAAGCGCGGAACGGATTTACGTACGAATCGGCTCCCCCTTTGCCGAAAATCGACCGGTTGTCTTTGATCCCCAGGATGTATTTGCCGGCCGTAGCGGTGCGGTTGTAAACGCCGGTAAACTGTGCCTGCGCGATATCCTGTCCGATCGTTACTCCCGAGGTTTCGAAAGTGCACGCGGCCGGAGTGTCCGACGGTGTGGCGCCTGTGTATTTCATCAGGTACGGTGTGTGCGCTTTCAGCTCGGTAACCTGCGTAAAGGTTACGGCGTTGTCCGATATGCCGGTGAATTCGTCAAATACATATCCTTCGGGCATCTGGTCGGCGGCTACGTTATACGGCAGCATGATGCTCTCCCAATAGCCGTCCTGGTAGGCGTTGCGGATATAGGTGGCTTTGGCGGCCGTAAACGCTTCGGATGTTCCGAACGGTTTGTGGTCGGTCAGCTTCAGGTGTTCGCAGTTTCCGTTGATCACCTCGTTGCAGGCAAATCCCATCGGGCGGTTGCTGAAGATCAGACAGTTCGGGTTGGCAGGCGCGTTCAGCGATCCTTCGCCCGTAATCTGTGCATCTGTCAGGGTGATGTTGGTCAGCGATTCGAGCGCCAGGCGGGCGTTGATATCCTGATGGGTGGTTTCGCCGGCAATCACCAATTCCAGTTTTTTCGGTGTTTTGTGGATGGTTACCGCGTTGACGTGGAAACGGTTGTCCCCCTCGGTACCCGCCAGGGTGATGCTTGCCGTTTTTGAATGCGGGATGGCATACGTATAGATCTCGGGTGTTGCGGTCAGCGTCAGGGTTTCCGTGCGTTCGGCGTCGCCGTTAAGCGTAACCGTAATCGGTTTTTTGTCCGAACCATATAGGGCGGCAACAAACGAAACGCTGTAATCGTAGTCCGGATCAGAAAGATCGTAGTCCGGAGAGGTCAGCGATCCGAAATTGCTTGAACTTCCGATACGCATTTTATGTCCGGCATGGCCGAATATGTTTTGGGCTTTCCAGCCGATCTTAGCTAATTCTGCCGATACGCTGGTATTTGCCGATGTCCCGTCGAGTATTTCGAACTGCTCGTCTGTGGCGACTTGCTTTTCCGAAACATAGGTTGATCCGCTTAACGCTACGACTACCGGTTCGTCCAGTCCGCCTGCCGTAAATGTCAGCATACCGGTATAGGTGTCGGTCAGGGTAGGGGTATAGGTAACCGCTACTTCCGCGCCGGCTTCCGCCTCCGATTGCGGGATGGTGGTTCTGTTGCAGCTAAACCCGTTGCCGCTGATTGCCACGGCCAGGTCTGCGCGCAGGTTTCGGGCGGTCAGGCGCACGATTTTTGTTTCGCTTACCGGCAACGTAAAGATATTGAGTGCCGAAAACGCTACCGCGCTGCTTTCGGGAGTTACTTCCGAATAGAGGCGGGTATAGGTTTTTTCGGTAGGATAGCTCGCTTCTCCCCCCACGTAGGCGATTGCCCGGATGGTGGTTGTGGCGGTGATTTCAAACGGACCGGTATACCGGGTTGAGGCATCTGTGGGCTGTTCGCTTCCGAACGTATAATAGATGGCGGCATCCGGCGTCGCGCAATCCAGCGTGATTGTCTGCGCGTCGAAGAAGGTGTCTGCTTCGGAGCTGAACTGCGGTTTGGCTACCGAAGTGCCTTTGTCGAGTTTGATAGAGCCGAGGTTTACGCTTCCGCCCCCGCGGGTGGTAAAGATCCAGCGGATGTGGCGGGTGTCGGGTTTAAACAGCTCTGCGCCGATGGTATACACCATTTCAGCCAGCGAATAAGAAGTGTTTTTCTCGATGCTCCATACCGGGGTGAAATTTTTGCCGTCGGCCGATTCTTCTACCGAATAGAGCCCCTTGAAGCTGTTGAATTTCAGTACGAAGCTCAGGTTGCCCGGCATCTCGGTGAAAGAGAGTTTTAAATAATTATCTGTTCTGCTAAAGCCGAGTTGGGCTTTCTGGCTGGAGATCGTGCTCAGTCCGCTCTGTTCGAGTCCCGAAGTGCCCGAGATCAGTGCTACGTTCGAGTTGTAGCTAAACGGCAGCGTAGCAGGGCCTTTCGTTACGGTCAACGCATAAGATGCGGTGGCGGCGTGGTAGGTGTTGCCGGCTTCGAGTTTTGCCGTAATGGTGGCCGATCCGTTTTTCAGAATGGTGACGCTGCCGGTTTTTGCATCTACCGTAGCCACTGAAGTCGACGAGCTGCTGTAGGTTAAAACCGCGTCGGGGTTTTCGAAAGGAGCCCCGTCAACAAGAATCTGAAGCGGATTGACAACCGGGGTGTCTTTGTCGGTTTCCGATTTTTCTATTTTCGCCGATTCGAAGGTGAGCACGGGTGTCGGAGCGGTTAATGTGACGTTATACGACGCCCTGTTACCATTA
>JAVWBH010000160.1:0-7116 GCA_036649595.1 Bacteroidales bacterium | reverse complement strand
CTTTTATCGTAGATATAAAATCGGCCGGTTTAGCATTCGGAACAAACAAAGCCGACCAAACCGTCCTGCAGGGTAAGAATCTGTTGAATGCTGTAATCGGATTTGACGGATTAGATGTTAATACCCGCCACGGAATCGCGTCTATGGACAGTGTCCGGATGCATATAAAGAGTTCGCCGCTAAAAGACACCACGGCAATTGCCTCTATGGAGGCCTCGATTGCCATGAAGCGGATGTCGGCGTTAACTCCTGATTCGACAGGGGTACGTATGGGGACAACAAATATCAGTATGAGTATCAGCCCGTCTAAACAGGATAAGAAAATCCCGCTGATCCGTTCGAATCTTAAGTTCGACTCTCTTGCGATGTTTACTCCTGCCCAACATTTCGAGATGCAACATGCCGGATTTGTGTTAAGCAGCATAAAGGGAAAAGAATATAAAAAACAATGGATCTCAGAAGGTAAAATCGGATTCGGATCGCTTCAGTTATGGACGGATGCGTTTCCTTTGCCTATAACAATGCCCCGCTCTGTATTGGCTCTCGGGCAAGACGAATTGATATTAGAAAACGCCGCATTAAAAGTGGGAAATTCGGACATTGCATTAACCGGAAAATTCAGTAATCTGAAGAAGGTGTTCTTTGAACAAGGTACGCTGACGGGCAACTACTCCCTTACGTCCGACTTCATTGATTGTAATGAGATAATGAAGGCTTTATCGCCGGAAAAACAACTTTCGGCAACCGAAAATACAACGACAGAAAAAGCGGAAAAGACAGAAAAAGCGCCTGAGGCAAATGATACGTTGTCGGTATTTGTCGTTCCGGATAAAGTTGATTTTACGATGCATACCCGAATTGACAAAGTTCAGTTAGGACAAATGCTTATTGAGAATATAAATGGAGATATCATTGTTCGTAATCAGGCAATCGAATTAGATGGCTTAAAGATGCATACGCTGGCGGCGGATATGACTTCTACATTGGTTTACAGGGCGAAAAATGCGGAATCAGCTTATACCGGATTTGATGTAAAAATGAAGGATATCCAGGTAGGACGACTGGTAGAGCTAATGCCGGCTTTAGATACGCTGGTGCCGATGCTTCGGTCATTAGACGGGATTGTAAACTTCCATATTGCCGCAGAAACCACCCTGAATCCGGATATGTCTCCACGCATTCCGACTATTCAGGCAGCCGCAAACCTGCGCGGTGATTCGCTGGTGTTGATGGACGGACAAACTTTTACTGAAATTTCAAAAATGCTTCGTTTTAAAAATAAGGAGCGCAATGTCATCGACAGCGTGTCGGTTGATGTATTAGTACGTAACGGACAAATAGAAATATATCCTTTCCGTATCACAATGGACCGCTATATCGCGGCCGTGGGAGGTAAACATAACCTGGATATGAGTTTCAACTACCATGTTTCTCTACTCCAGTCACCGATTCCTTTTAAAGTAGGAGTTGATGTAAAAGGAAATATGGATGATTTCAAATT
The DNA here is from genome assembly GCA_036649595.1 of Bacteroidales bacterium. GTDB lineage: Bacteria > Bacteroidota > Bacteroidia > Bacteroidales > JAUNSR01 > JAUNSR01. The sequence continues at coordinate 5,615 of JAVWBH010000160.1, read as the reverse complement.
CAGAATTACAAAACCGAAGTACAAGGATATGAATCAGTTTACCCGAAGCAGCCCGGTAGACAGTACATCGATAACTTTACGAAAGCGAATAACACTGCATAAATAATAAAAAGAAAGAGCGCATCAAGGCACGGATCTTGAATGCGCTCTTTCTTTTTTGCCGGATTAATTTTATATTTTATCAGAAACTGAACTGAATCATCGTTTGAATACGGTTATCTCTTTTGTGTTCACCATTATTCAAAGCCAATCGGCCCCAGATATATTCTGCTCCCAACTGAATGGTCGGGGTTGCCTGCCAAAATACATTATGCACTAAGTATTGAGCATATTTATACTTGCTATTCAGCGGATTATCAACTATACCCGCATGTTTGTCTGCATAATTGCGTACCTGACTGTAGGTATGACTCGAAAATATGTTCTTGGTAAAGTTAAATTGAATACCACCATAAGCACCCCAGGCTTCTACTAATTTCATTTTTCCCTTATCCGCATAATCAGGTACCATGTCGAGTCCCAGACCGGCCATATCCTGAATAAGATTTCCGATACCTCTACCGTAAATACCCTGATAATAAACAGAAACAAACGGGCACAGGTCTGCTGTCCCTGTCAATTGCATTCCCCAGCCTACCTTATTATGGTTTTCAGACTGCATAAGATCCCGGTACTGCATATTACGCATTAAAGCAGACAGGCGGATCGTATTGTTACCTTTATTCCATGAATATTGTACATATCCGGGTACATCAGGAATCCGCTGATTTACATTTGCATTATAGGCGTTTGTCGTTGCGCTTACGGTAGGAGCTTCAATACCTATTCCAAATTCCCAGTTTTTATATTGATGAACATAATTGGCTACCGTACGGTATACGGCGGCCAAAGAAGAAGGCCCTTCCTGATCGATGGTTGGCGGACCCGCTACTTCATCAAACATCATTGAAAATTTATAACCCACCGTAAAGCCGGCATACGTTAGATAAGCATATTGCAAATCGAAGCCATAATCCGGATTTGAGAGATTAAAATTAATATAAGCGCCTAATTGGTGTTTTTGACCGGGCATCCCTACAAAATTGAAAAAGATATTACTCGTTCCTGCCGACATCTGGTATAAACCGCCGTTTCCGGGTTTTTGGTTTGTCGGAATGGAACTGGTGGTAAAAAAGATCGGATTATCAATCGGATTACCAAAATCGAAAGAGGCCGTTCCTTTCAGGTATCCTCCGATACCCATATAGAACTTCTTCTCTTTGCCGATCAGGGCAAAACGGGGTGCACCGGGGGCATTAAATGACTTGGGAGCATTCTTTTGGAAATAATCCAGAATAACTACGTCTTCTTCTCCATCATCCGAAAGTATGACAACCTCTGCTTTTTCCGGATTTTGGCTCTTCGCCGACTTATTTCTTTTCTTTTGCACTTTCTGACGACTCTCAGACTGCTGTTTCCGGTGTCGGTTATTTCCGGATTGAGCCCAAATTGATTCCGGACTAATTACCGCTCCTGCTATCAGAAGCAATAATCCCATTTTCTTTTTATTCATAAACTGTATATTAAGTAATGTTTATATCATTTAAGCACCAAAGCAATTAGTTTGATAAATAACATAACAACCCATAAAATAGTTTACAGAGAAAACTGATAACAGCAGAAAGTATTGAAAACAGCAAACAAAAGATTCTCCTCAGATGTAATAAATACACAGAAATATTTCTCTTCAAAAAAGACCTATGAACCAGAAAACCAATTCTAACCGAAAAAAGATTGTTTTGATCGGAGCCGGTTTTGCCGGTCTGAAACTGGCAAAAATAATGAAGCATTCAAATTATGACATTACAATCATCGACCGTCATAATTATCATGAGTTCGCACCATTATTTTATCAGATTGCATCTTGCGGTCTGGAGCCTGGTGCTATTTGCTTCCCGTTACGGAAAGAGTTTCGGAAAAGTCCGCATATCCACTTCAAATTAGGTGAAGTATTATCTATCCAGCCTGATTTACACAAAGTAATTACAGATACGGAAGAGGTCTTTTATGATTATCTGATCATAGCAACCGGCACGACAACGAAGTTTTTCGGAATGCAGGAGGTAAAAGATTTCAGCTTCACGCTTAAAACGACCTCCGAAAGCTTACTGATCCGAAATCAGGTATTGCTATGCCTGGAAAAAGCCTCCGAATGCAATGATGTCACCTCCCGAAAAAAGATGCTTACGTTTGTAATCAGTGGCGCGGGACCGGCGGGCGTTGAAATAGGGGGAGCGCTGGGAGAAATGAAAAAATATGTTTTACCCAGAGAATATCCTGAGATCAATCCGGATGAAATGCGCATTCTTTTAATAGAAGCGGGTAATAAGGTACTTCGTACAATGAGTGAAAATGCGAGCCGTAAATCGGCGTTGTTTTTACATGAACTGGAAGTGGAAGTACATTTGAATACCGGAATACTGAGTTATGACGGAAATGAAGTGGTTACTTCTGCCGGGGATCATTACCCGACAGATACCCTGATCTGGACAGCCGGTGTAGAAGGCTCCATATTTCCGGGATTGAAACCGGAAGACTACGGTCCGTCAAACCGGTTATATGTTGACCGTTATAACCGGCTAATCAACTATAACGAAATTTTTTCAATTGGGGATTGCTGCCTGATGCAAACTCCGGAGAATCCGCACGGCGACCCACAGGTGGCTCAGGTAGCCATCCAACAAGCTACAAATCTGGCCAATAACCTGCTAAAAGGAGAATTTTCGTATCCGTTCAAATACAAGGATAAAGGTAGCATGGCTACGATCGGCCGAAACAGGGCGGTGGTGGATTTACATCATAAAAAAATGGCAGGACGGCTTGCCTGGTGGATATGGCTTCTTGTACATCTTGTAACATTGGTTGGCGTGCGTAATAAAATTGTAACGCTGATCAACTGGGTATGGAATTATTTTTCCTACAATTCGTCGTTGCGCCTTCTGATCAAACCGGCAATACGAAATAAACGCCCTAAGCCGGAGTGTTGCACTCCGGACAACAATGAGAAGCGTCCTTGCGATCCTGCGGATTAGCGGCTCCTATTGATAACAGAAACAACCCGATAAAAGTAATTGCTCCGTTTATGATTAATAATTCATAGCCTATCTGATAACCTCCGAACCAGCGCTCTGAGTTGATACTCAGAATATAGCACAATACAGGCGATAAAACAGCAACAAAAGGTACCCAGCGATCTCTGACCGGCCTTTTGGTAAAAAGACCAAAAGAATAAAGGCCTAATAAGGGTCCATATGTATAACTGGCCAAAATATAAACCGCATCAATTACGCTGGTGTTGTTGAGCAGTTTAAATGCATAAATCAAAATCCCCATTATAATGGTGTTCCCGACATGTACCCAGGTACGTGTATGCATTAATTTTGTGCCGTTACCGTGGCGGTTAGCACCTAAAATATCAATCGTAAAAGAGGTGGTCAGTGCTGTCAGAGCCGATCCGGCACTTGAGAATGCGGCGGCAATCAATCCCATAATAAATAATATGCCGACAATTTGCGGCAAATATCCCTGGGTGGCGAGTATCGGAAATACCTGATCTGTCTTATCGGGCAAGATAATATTCTGAGAAGAAGCAAACAGATATAAGATAATTCCTAACGCCAGAAATAAAATATTTATCGGGAGAAACATAATTCCATAAGAAAGGATATTTTTCTGGGCATCGCGGATATTCTTGCAACTCAAGTTTTTTTGCATCATATCCTGATCTAATCCCGTCATGGCAATTGTAGTAAACATCCCCGCAAAAAACTGTTTCCAAAAATACCGTTTATCATTGCTGTCGTCAAAAAACCAGATCTGAGAATCGGCACTTTCCGAAACCGTACGGAATAAATCGCCCAGATTAAGCCCTAACTGATGTGAGACGAAAAAGATGCATAACAATACGGCTAATATCAAGGACAAAGTTTGTATTAAATCGGTCCATACCAATGTTTTGACTCCCCCCTTAAATGTATAAAGCCATACAACGATCATCGTAACAAGAATATTTACAGCAAAGCTGACTCCCATCTTATCAAACAAAACGATTTGTAATACAAGTGCCGTCAGATACATCCGAACGCCGCACCCTAACATTTTGGAAAGCAAAAAAAACATTGAGCCGGTACGATAACTCCGTATTCCGAATCGCTGATCGAGATATCCGTAAATAGAAAGTAAGTTCAGGCGATAATATAACGGAAGCAGTAAAAAGGCAATTACAAAGTATCCCGCTACAAACCCTAATACCATTTGTAAATAAGAGAACTGGGTTGTTGCCACCCATCCGGGAACAGATATAAAGGTAACTCCCGATATGGAGGTACCAATCATAGCAATGGCAACGACATACCATGGCGATTTACGGTCGCCGACAAAGAAAGCATCATTATCCGCCTTTCGGGAAGTATAATAAGAAACACTGAATAACATCAGAAAATAGCATGCAATAATCAATAGGATAAGAGTATAAGACATAATCTGAAGATATTTCGTAATTCTCCGCAAGTTAATTATTTCTTTTTTTATATTTGGAGTTGCAGAAGAACAAATATTACCATAAATTTAAATACAATAATATATTTTTACTGACACCATGAATACAATTGAATGTTTTCTTCCTGGTACCTCTTTAGGAGATACAATCGTTACCTTGAATGAACTGAAAAATTCTGATTTGGTTGAAAAGGTACATTTATTGACAGCAAATAACGAGATACCCGGGACACAACATGCTGTTTTGCCCGGAAGTTCGTTGAACAATACCAAAACATTACGAAAGATTGCCGACATGGCAACCGCTCCGTATCTTCTGATTTATACAAAAGAAACCCCGCTCCTGCCCGGCTTTCTTTCCTTAGAACGTTTTATACACATAACCGATGATACACAAGCCGGAATGGTTTATGCCGACCATTATCAGGTTATTGACGGCAAAAAACAAGCCGCCCCGGCAATTACGTATCAAAAAGGCAGTTTGCGAGACGACTTTGACTTTGGATCTGTACTTTTTTTCAGTACCGATGCTTTTAAAAAAGCTGTAAAATCGCTGGAAAGAGATTTCGAACAGGGTGCCTTATATCAGCTTCGTTTAGCTATCTCGCGGGAATTTCCAATTGTACATATCAATGAGTTTCTATATACGGAAATGGAAAGTGATACCCGCAAAAGCGGTGAAAAACAATTCGACTATGTTGATCCGAAAAACAGAAGCCGTCAGATTGCGCTCGAAGAGATCTGTACAGAACATTTGCAAAAAATCGGAGGATTCCTCAAACCGGTTTTTAAACCCATCGCTTTCGACCAAACTGATTTTAAAACAGAGGCATCTGTTATAATACCGGTATTTAACCGGGTACGCACAATTAAAGATGCAATCTCTTCTGTATTGATTCAGAAAACCGCATTCCCGTTTAATCTGATTATCATTGATAATCATTCTACCGACGGAACAACGGAAGCAATACGCGAATTTAATGATCCCCGTATCATACACCTGATTCCGGAACGTTTTGACCTGAATATCGGAGGTTGCTGGAATATGGGTATTTTCCACCCGGAATGCGGAAAATTCG
>JAVWBH010000159.1:1895-7155 GCA_036649595.1 Bacteroidales bacterium | reverse complement strand
TAATCGGTAAAACAAACAAGATAAACAACCTATTATATTTGCTGAATCTTTTTCAATTCGGAATTTGTATTACTGCGAACAACAAAATCCACAACTATCTTCACAATATTCTTCTCCTAAAAATCATAAAGTTATTTCGGAAGGCGGATATCCGAACTTTCGCTTGTAGGCAGTGGAAAAGTGGGAAATATTCTTGAACTCGACTTCCAGATAAGCGTCGGAAGTTTTTCTTTTTTCACGCTGCAATTTATCTTGTGCAGCATTCAGCCTTTTATCCATCAACCATTTTTGCGGAGGTAGGTTGCTCAGTTGCTTGAAACCGCATTTGAAAGTAGCAAGACTCCGTGTTATAATGTGCGATGTCCTCTATTGTCAGATCGTAGGTGTAGTTGTTTTCCATGAAGTCGAGAATGTCGATTTTCCACGGATTGGTGAAATCTAACAGGTTCGGATAGAATTGTTCATCGATTGCCAGCAGGTCATAGACACCTTCGTCTGACTCTCCGGGTCGGTGAGCGGCAGGCGCATACAGCCAAATTCTAATTTCTTTACCATCTTATTTACGGCTCAAATAGAAATATGACAGCATCAATGTCATTTTACGGAATCAGACACGGTATATATTCAGCGTGTATTCACAGCCATTGATGAAACAGAGATGCTCAACATTCCGATCATAAACCAAATTTCTTTCTTTATCTAGCATAGATTAGGATGAAATGAAGAATTTAGTTGGAAAAGGGGCATATAATCATTATTTTTGTACAGAATCTAATTAATTGCTTGAGACTATTGTTAAGGTGTACAATTAATAATGAGAATTTGCTATGCTCCAAGAATAATGATGAAAAGGGAAATAACAATAAAAGACATAGCCAAAGAGTTGGGTATACACCATGCCACTGTATCAAGGGCTTTACAGGGTAGTACAAAAGTAAAAGAAGAAACTCGGAACCAGATATTACAGGAGGCTAAAAAGCTGGGCTATACGCCTAATATACTGGCGCAAAGCTTTAGAAATGGGCGAACAAATATTGTCTCATTCATTGTTCCGGATCTTAAACATCATTTCTTTTCTCGGCTTATTTCTTCTATCACCGAATTGGCACGTGAGAAAGGATTCATGATCGTCATCTTTCAATCGAATGATGATCCGGAGGTAGAAAAAGAAATTATAGATTCATTAATTAGCTTACGGATAGCAGGTGTAGCTGTCTCTGTGGGGTTAAAAACAAAATCAACCAGCCATTTCGATAAATTAAAAGAAGAGGGCATTCCTTTAGTCTTTTTTGATCGGGTGCCCATAAATACTCCATTCTCAACCATTACATTAGATAACTATAATTCGATTCGCATGGTAGTCAATGAATTGACTAAAAAACAGAAAAAAAGTATTGCCTATATTTCGTTTGACGGTTACACGAGCATATTCAAAGATCGATTGGCAGGTTATGATAAAGCGATATCAGATGCCGGTTTGTCTTATAAGAGGTGTATCAATGCGAAACAAATATTTATCAACGACGGATATGAAGCAGCCACTTTACTTTTTGACTATGAAGAAAAGCCAGATGCCATCATCTGTGTGAATGATGAAATAGCCATAGGAGTGCTGAAATTTCTAAAAGCGAAAGGATTTTCAATACCCAATGAGGTAGCTGTGGTAGGCTTTGATGATAATCCAATGGGGCTGATATGCGAACCAGAATTAACAACTTTATCATTATCTATTGAAGAGCTGGCAAAAACATTGCTCCATCTCCTCTTAAAACAAATAGAAGAGGGAACTAATATAAAAGAGGATGTCGTACTACCAATGGAATTAAAAATGAGAAACTCATTATATTAATATCAGAGCATATTCAGATACACTCCTTTCTACACGCGAAAATGAAATATACTCAATTGAACAGCTTATTATAAAGGGAGATATGTCAAAACCCCTTTTTCAATGAAATGACCCTTGCCACAGATCGTTGTAGCGAGGGTCATTTTTAATCAATAATGGTTTTATACATCCTTATGAAGAACGTGATTATTGGGCAGTTACAATCAGCAACCAGCCTTCTTTGGCTTTCACCGGAATCAAATCTCCAGGTTTGAAATGCGTCTCTTCCTGGAATTCGGTTACAGCAGGAGCCGTGATCTTTGCCCGATCGGGCGACATGCCTAGCGCCTTCCAGTCGATGTCTAACTGCACTGTCTGATTTTTTACATCGAAGTTACCGATTGATATAAGCACTTTGTCTTCTTTTACGAAGGCAGTGGCTTTTACTAGGTCGGAATGGGTCTTGACCGGGCAATCCTCTTCCCAGTATCCCACCATACGTGCTTGCTCTATTCCGAACGATTTCCAGAGTGCCCAGATCGGAGCCGGTCGGCTCTTGATATAGGAGTGGCGCGTTGTTGCTCCATACACCATTCCCAGGAAGCGGTTCCCTCCATCCTGTAGCATTTCACCCATTTGTCCGAAAGGAACACCTGAAAATGTAACCAGCCATTCATCCGGTGTCATTTCATCGTATCGGAAACTTTCTCCAAACCAGAGTCTGTCCACGTAAGGGAAGAAATCGGTATATTGATTGGCTGGGCCTACCGAATAACCTGTATTAGAGTGTAAATCAATCAATGCACCGGGATGATACTGATTCATGATTTTACGCATACGTTTCATCACTGTGCGGTCAAATGAAACATCATCCATATAAAGTCCGTCGATCTTATAATTCTCAAACATCCAGCGCAAGCCTTCCAGATAATAGTTTATCCAGCGAGAGAAGCCGCTTAATACCAAAGCTGCGTCCGAAGTTTCACCCGGCATTTCCGAATACCAGGCAGGTCTGTAATCATCAATCAGGTGTTCGCAATGCCAAGGTAACCCATAACCTACTCCGGCGGAAAATATTTCATGATTTAGACTTTTCAGTGCATGGATTTCATGTACATAGTTCGTTAATTCCCGAATGGTATAGTATAGTTTCACTTTCCGGTTTGCCTGATGCTGATGCTCGATATATTTAATCAGTGAATCGCGTACGATAAACGGATAATTAATCACAGGATTAAGCGGTTCGGCATGATGGATATTTACAATGTTTGGACCTTCCTCAGTCGCCTTGTCGAATCCTTCGGGATGACCATGATAATATCTTTCAGAAAAATGTTTGGCCGAATTGACCTGTTTTACAGGTGTTATCAGAAGTGCAAATTCAAAGTCTTTGCTGTTTTCATCGATTGTGCAGGGACCTGTGCTTGCAATGACCTGTGTCATTTGTCCTTTGGCTCCCAAAATGGTAACCTTTCCTTTGCCCTGGTTTGACCAAACCGGAGAAGGTTCAGGCTTATAGTCATTAATCAGCGGACCGTGATAGCTTCCTCCCCTGAATTCAACATGAAGTCCGGCATCGGCTCCTCCCATCCAATAACTATCCCAGGGACCTTTCCAATCCCACGTAAACTGAACGGGGCGGTAGCCACCTTTTAAGCCTGTTCCCATACAATACTCCGATGCATACGGGGTATAAGTAGTAACCAGCTGAATGTCTTTCACCTCTATCTTCTGATCGGAAGATAGCAGGATGTTATAACGGATGTATCCGTCGTATTCCATATAGGCTTTGCAGGTGAAGCGTAGGCCATCTTGTGTGGAAGAGGCGTTCCAGCTAACCAGTCCATCTGCATCCTTGATGATTTTTACATCTTCGGCAGCATACGTAACGGTTCCTTTATTCGTTTGAACAACAAATTTTAATGGGGCAGGTAAGACGGCATGTCCGTTGATGTCCAATGCCTCTACCAAGCCGTTCGGTGCAATTGTCACCTGTTTGCCTGTAGCTGTAATTCGGTTGCCTTCTACAGCCATCGGCTGATAAAGTGATGTTGGCAAGGAGTCTGTACCAATTGTTGAATTCAGCCATCTCAGGCGGGCATGACGCCACAAATCGCCATCGCCTTTATCAGCCAGAATATCTCCTTTCACATTGATTTCAACAGCCACTTTGCGAGGGGTGATGCCATCGGCATTTACGGTTACAGTGCTTTTATAAACTCCCGTCCTTGTGTTTTCGGGAATTTGTATACCGCACCACAAAGCCTGTATCTTTTCTTTCGGGACATTCACATCAATTTGCCAGACATAATATTCGTTCGGTCTTGCCATCCCTTTAAAGGAGTTCGACGGACCTTTCTTAATCCAACGACAAGGTAGCTGGTTGGTCAACCGGATCGGGAAAGCACGGTCTTCTGTAAAGATTATCGGATTTTCAGTATGCGAACGGCGGATTTGCTCCATCTCCTTCTCGGTTGCAATAATACCCATCTGGGTAAATGTATCAAAGCGGGAGCGGCTTTCAAATTGTTTGACAACTGCCTTCGGGTAGGTAGAGAGGTTTGCGGATACCTCTTTTACCCAACCGACATCTACTGCTTTATAATCTGGAAGCAAATAGTTGTTCCAGGGTTTACCGTAACGAGCATCATCATACCCTTTACGGTATTTATAGGGTAAATAATAGATGTAATAATCGCCAGGAACCGTTACCGGTTCAAATGCGACTACCCCTTTTTCGGATGTCAGTGTTTGGACATATACCTTTTGAACATTTTCTCCTGTTTTCGCATCTACTACCACTATCTTTTTTGTTTCAGGGCGTAAATCCGGCCGCCGCCAAGGTAATTCAGCCACCACTGCGGCTGCTTTGCCATTCACATGTACAACTGCCCTATGATTTCCCTGCATATCTGCTTTCCAAGCTGAATCTGCAACCAAAAAAGGAATCCCGTCAGGGGCAAAAGAGGCATACTGGCTCTCCCCGTCAGGCAAAACGGCAGAGGAGGCGTATGAAGCTAAAGATAAAAGAGAGATAAGAATAAGTGCTTTCATTGCATATTTATTTATTTATTAAAAATGTAGATATAAATGGGGATGTGCCAGCTTGACCATTACGTTATAGTAGATTTCACGTCCAATGTTTTATCTAATATACTCCTTAGTAGGGGAATACGATTACTTACTTATTTTACAATATCCATTTTCCATCCACTTCTATGACGGTTGCCAATGGCTGCATGCTGATTTGGCTCACATCTAAGATACATTGGTTGGTCTGTTGCGATACATTAATTGTTGCTCTATTGTGTAGCAAGCGTGCTTTCACTTTTCCATTTTTAAAGGAACAGGGTAATTCTATTTTCCCATCCTTGGGTTGCGTGTAAAGTAAGAGGTACAATTTATTATCGCCTTTGCGAGTCACACGTCCCC
>JAVWBH010000159.1:0-1885 GCA_036649595.1 Bacteroidales bacterium | reverse complement strand
TTTATTTTCATCCAGTTGCCAATTGTCCGGAAAAGTTGGATACTCTCTTCAGGTATGGAGCCATCAGGCTTAGGACCAATGTTTAAAAGAAAGTTTCCTCCCCTACTTACTACATCAATCAGTTCATGAATAAGCACATCGGCTGTTTTCCACTTCTGATTACCAGATGAATACCCCCATGTTCCATTTAAAGTCTGACAAGCTTCCCAGTCGCCATCAATTCCGGTAGAGGGAATGTGATGTTCGGCTGTCGAATAATCACCTTTCCAAGTAGGGGTAACCTTTATTCCACCTTCACTGATGTGGTTGTCCGAATGATAGAGACGGTTGTTCTGAATGGCTTTCGGATTTTTATGGAATAAATCTTTCATCAACTGGGTAGCTCCCCAAGCATAATCTCCTTGAAACTTAGGCTGGCTGAAATCCCACCAAATCAAATCGACTTTATATTGGTTGATTAAATCATTAAATATATTGGATAAGTATTCTTTATATTTAGCATGATTCCCAAAATGACGCTCTCCCCGTTTCACCGCTTCATAATTTCCCTCCGGATACGAAATTCCTGAGTTTGTAGGATCATAATTGGGATGACTCCAATCTAACAGTGAAAAATAATATCCAGCTTTGATGTCCTCTTTTTTACATGCGGCTGCATATTCCTTTATGATGTCTACACCCTTGGTTTTCATTACGTTAAAATCGCTGTATTGGGTATCAAACATATTGTAACCTTCGTGGTGACGGCTTGATAATACCGTATAAGTACATCCTGCTTCTTTCGCCAACTTTACCCATTTCTCCGCCATTCCGGTTTTAGGAGTAAAACGAGGCATCGCTTCTTTTTTGTAAGTCTCAGCGTCAGCACCAGACATCATTTGAATCCACTCTACGCATCCTTCGTATGTCTTTCCTTGAAATTCGCCACCCAAACCTGATTAGAGACCAAAATGAATAAACATACCGAATTTACCATCTCTCCACCACTTCATTCTTGCATCACGTTGTTTTTGGGTTTCAAAAGGAGCACCTTCATTTTGACTACGCTCATCGGATACGAGTTCTTGCAGATGTACGGTTTTGATAAACTCGTCTACAATGTTTCCTGCTTTAGCGGACTTTAGTTCGCCTGCCATAGCCAAACGTTTTACGGCATCTTTCATATCTCTCTGTAATTTCAGAGCCTGTTCATATTCTGTTTTCAGTGTTGAAGGGCAGGTTGAATAGGTCAGTTTCAAGACGGACTGTAACGAAGGGGTATTTTGACACTCTTTCTGAAGTTTTTCAAGTGTTTGGAATGTCTTTTCCAAATCGTTGGATGAGTGTACTTCGTTTAAAGTCTGAGTAGCTGTCGTATAGATGTTACATAACTTTTGAAAACTAGTAGGATTAACATCCGTAGCCCGGCATGTCCATGCGACCAGAAGCATCAGGCTAGTATATAAAAGAATCTTTTTCATGACAATAGATATTTTGGAGTTTGTTATTTAATACCTTCTAATAGACGTAATATTCGTCAATCAGAACATCTGTTTTTACCAATATTACGGAGAAATACACACGTGTGCAATGCAAATATACGCCTTTTATATATATACATATATATATATACCAAATTTGATTGTATTTTTAGTTTCTATAGTTAACAAATTCTCTATTGCACAACAGTAAAAGGAATATATCAATGAGAATGCGTTGAATGATTGGGGCGGTTTGAAAAAGTTACCGGTATATACCAATTCATGTTTTTCTCTATGGATCTATATCTGCACACACACCAATCCCGTGCATACCCAGAAGCATCCAGCCGAGCAAAATCAAGTCCGGTCGCACTTGACGGTATTTCTCTACTCCCATTATTCCGTCGGAGGCAATAGTGATGGCG
>JAVWBH010000158.1:0-7178 GCA_036649595.1 Bacteroidales bacterium | reverse complement strand
GGTAGGCCGCGATCAAGAACATTTAAAGTTAGAATTGGTCGACAGTAACTCAGAGAATATCATGAATGGCATTGCGTTCGGAATGCATGCCCACAATGAATATATAAAAGGTTTAAACCCTTTTGACATCTGTTATACCATCGAAGAAAATAATTATAACGGAAATTCTTCGATACAGTTACTGATAAAGGATATTAAACCTTCTGAATAAAATCCTACCTTTGTAATAGAAGTGTAATATTAGAGAGGAAGACCAGTGGCAACGATACATGAGATTTTAAAACAATATTGGGGGTACGACCAGTTTCGTCCGTTACAGGAAGATATTATCAATTCGGTCTTATCGGGCAATGATACACTCGGGCTGATGCCGACCGGCGGAGGAAAATCCATTACCTTTCAGGTACCGGCATTAATGCAGGAAGGAGTATGCCTGGTCGTTACACCACTCATTGCCCTGATGAAAGATCAGAAGGATAACCTGCGGGCCAGAGGAATTAAGGCCGCTGCTGTGTATTCCGGCATGAGTCGTCAGGAGATTATCGTAGCATTAGAAAACTGCATCTTCGGAGATTATAAATTTCTATACGTATCGCCAGAGCGACTTACAACAGAACTCTTCCTGGCCAAGCTCCGCGCCATGAAAGTAAGCATGCTGGTTGTCGACGAGTCTCATTGTATCTCGCAGTGGGGATATGATTTTCGGCCGTCTTACCTGCGTATTGCTGAAATTCGCGAATTATTGCCGGATATTCCGGTATTGGCATTAACCGCTACCGCGACTCCGGAAGTGGTAAAGGATATCCAGACCAAACTTCACTTTCGTAAAGAGAATGTATTTCGTAAAAGTTTTGATCGTCCGAATCTTGCGTACGTTGTGCGAAATACGGACAATAAGATCGAGGAACTTAAAAAAATTCTGAATCGTGTTTCCGGCACCGCCATTGTGTACGTACGCAGCAGAAAACGAACCAAGGAGATATCTGAAGCACTCTCGCAAGCCGGCATTCCTTCCGATTATTACCATGCCGGACTTTCTCACGAAACAAAAGAAAAGAAACAGGAAGCCTGGAAAAAAGATCTTTGCCGCGTTATCGTCTCAACAAATGCTTTTGGCATGGGGATCGACAAACCGGATGTACGAGTTGTTGTACACATGGATCTCCCAAACTCCCCGGAAGAGTATTTTCAGGAGGCCGGGCGTGCCGGGCGAGATGAGCAAACGGCATATGCGGTTATTCTGTACTCCAATTCAGATCAGTCAAAACTCCGCAAGCGCATTTCCGACTCATTCCCCGAACGCGAATTTATCCGTAATGTTTACCATTCATTAGGCAATTTCTTTCAGATTGCCGAAGGTGCCGGATTTGAGGCGGTATTCGATTTCGAACCCGCGCGTTTTTGCAGTGTCTATAAATATCCCATGATTCCGGTTCATCATGCACTTAAATTACTGCAACAAGCCGGTTACATCGAATATGATCCCGAGGCCGACTCCTTGTCCCGATTGATGTTTACTGTCAAACGAGAAGAATTATACCGCTTGAAAGAGTATGACGTAAAAACAAACCTACTGATCAACACCCTGCTCAGATCCTATACCGGATTATTTGCCGATTACGTATTTATTCGCGAAGAAATACTGATGCAACGCACCAACCTGTCCCGACAAGATATTTACGAACGGATGGTGATGTTGTCGCGGCAACATATCCTGCATTATATCCCGGCAAAAAAAGGTCCGCTGATCGTATTTACCCAATCCAGGCAAGACGCAGATCTGGTTCGTATACCCAAAGCCGTATACGAAGATATGAAAGACCGTTACTCCCACCGGATTGAAAGCATGATTAATTATGCAACTTCCGAAACTCATTGCCGGACACGGATATTATTAAAATATTTTGGAGAGAAATCATATTCCGACTGCGGAAGGTGCGACATTTGCCTTTCTCAAAAAGAGGGCAGCCTGACCGCTTCTTTATTCAAAAAAATAGAAAAAGAGATACGCGATAATCTAATCGCGGACAATTGCACGCAAAGTAACCTGACTGAAAACCTGAATTACCCTGAAAAACATATTATTGAAACGCTTCGCTACCTGATAGACGAAGGGTTTGTAAAAGAAGAAAACAACCAGCTTATGCTGATTAAATAATTAAATTTAAAGGTTGTGTTTATGATAAAGGGTATCTTTTACATTTTCTTATTCCTGTTTCTGGGCGAAACAGCAAGTTATTTTATGGACAGAGCCATTCCCGGAAGTGTTATCGGAATGGTATTGCTGTTTCTGTCGTTAAAATTCAATATCGTAAAGCCGGATGAGGTTCGCGGAGTAGCTTATTGGCTAACCAAAAATATGGCGCTGTTTTTCGTCCCGGCATCTATCGGCATCATGACGGCCTGGAATCTAATCTCGGCACACTGGTTTGCCCTCACCGTAATCTCTGTTGTAACAACTGTTCTTGTCATTGCCGTGGTAGGTATTATACAAGAACATACAGGTAAAAAAAACAAAGTTGAAAAATGAAAGAAATGTTGTTGGCCAATGCGCCTTTCTATCTGGCACTCGTAACGGGTAGTTACCTACTGGGAATCTTTATTTACCGTAAAAGTAAATTTGCGTTACTGCATCCGGTAATTGTAAGTATGATCGTAATTATTGCCTTCTTAAAGATATTCAAAATCCCCTATGAGTCGTTTGCAGCCGGAAGCCAGTTGATTAATTTCATGCTCGGCCCCGCCGTTGTCGCATTAGGCGTGTTGCTTTACGATCAGCTGACTTATATAAAAGGAAATGTAATTTCGATGCTGACAGCAATCAGTATCGGTAGTGTCGTAGGAGTAGCCAGTGTTATTCTGATTGGCAAAATGATGGGGCTCGACGCTTCTTTAATCCATTCACTCGAACCGAAATCAGTTACAACTCCCATCGCAATGGGACTATCCTCTTCATTAGGCGGGAATCCCTCTCTTACTGCCGTAACCGTGGTAATCTGCGGTATTATCGGAGCAATCGCCGGCCCTGTTGTTTTATCATTGCTACGCATTAAAAGCCCGATCGCAAAAGGCTTATCCCTGGGAGCCGCCGCACATGGCCTCGGTACAGCTAAAGCGATGGAAATCGGAGCAATAGAAGGAGCGATCAGCGGACTGTCTATCGGATTGATGGGGATTATGACATCCGTTGCCATTCCGGTATTACACTGGATATTAGGATAATCATCTACATAACTAGAACTAGCTGACTAGCGACCAGTACTAAATAAAAAAAGTCTCCCTTTGAGGGGAGACTTTTTTTATGCTGGTTAAGCAGTTATTATTTCTGGGCAACACCCGTACAAACAACTTCAATACGGTTACCGGCAGAAAGCATTTCTTTTGCGAAATCTTTGATATCCGCAGGTGTAATGCGATTTACAACCTCCGTATATCCGGTATAATTATCTTTCTTGAAACGCTCATTCATTCCAATGATATTCATCCAGTAATTATTTTCCATCACGTCTTCGGCATTCTTTTTCAACAAGTATTCTTTAACTTTATTGAAAGCTTCCTCTTTCGGGCCATTTTCGCTGATTAACACCAACTCTTCGTAAGCACGTTTTTCAAGACGTTCTCTCTTCTCTTCACCTGTATCAAATCCGTATAAGAATACGAACTGACCTTCCGGATTTAATTTCAGAGAACCCTGAGTACCTACGCCATAAGTTCCGCCTTCCTGTTCACGAATCGTTTCCGTATAAACAATATCCATCACCTGTTTCAACATCGTCATTTTCAACGTATTTTCCAGGTTATAATCCATCATACCTGACAGAATATTATAAACAGAAACTTTCGGTGTCGCCATCGGTGTTGTAAATCGGTTTGAAATAACACCCGATGCGATTAGAGGTTCTACTTTTTTGAACGACTCCTTTTTACCTTTTGCCGGTAAAGAGGCGATATATTGTTCTACAAGTGGTTTTACTTCTTCCGGATTTACATTACCTACAAATACAAAGGTAAAATCTCCCGCATTAGCAAAACGCTGTTTCTGAATTTCCAGAATACGGTCATAGTCAATCTGGTCAAGATCTTCCAACATCAAACGTTTTTTCGCCGGATTGTGGGCATACATCGTAGCCGTCAATGAATCACCGAAAATCACCTGTGGATTAGACCCCATATTCTCTAACGCATTCATTGTCCGTTTTTTCCATGACTGGAAGGCTTCTTCGTCTTTACGCGGCGCTGTAAAGTAAAGATAAGACAACTGCAACATTGTTTCTAAATCTTTCGGTGCACAATTTGCAGTCAATCCTTCACTTACTCCCCCTACATACGGAGATACGCTTACACGTTTACCGGCAAGAACCTTATTCAGATCTGTCGCACTGAATGCCCCTACTCCGCCTAAACCGATTACACTTTCAATTACTTTAGAATTGATCATATCTGTTTTAGGCAATAATGACGTTCCGCCTGCGCTCGAAGCAGACATAATGATTTGGTCTTTCTTAAAATCTGTCGGTTTGAAAATAACCTTTGCTCCATTTGAAAGAGTCCATACCGTTGTTCCGAATTCTCCTTGCGAAACCTTTTTCACTTTACCGGCCTTAGGCATTTTAGCCAAAAGCGGCTCATTACTTGTCTTGTCTTCATATGCAACTACCGGAGCTGCATTCGCTTCATTAAAAGCAACCAACAATTCTTCTTTCGTAGGAAGATCCACTCCTTCTTTTTCAACCCCCATCATCATGATGGCAATGTTTTCGGGAGTAATGTATTGTTTCATAATCCCGTTGATCTGCTCAAGCGGAAACTGAGGTAAAACCTGTGTCAACATCATATATTCCGTCTCAATACCGGGTGTCGGTTCTGAGTGCAAGAAATGATCAAGATAATTCTTCACATACGTCTGATTCTTAACTTTATCTTTTTCATTATATGCGTTTTCCAGATGACTAATCAATTCGGCTTTCGCCCGTTCATATTCAGAAGCTGTAAAACCATATTCTTTTGCACTGTTTGCAACAGACATCAATGTATTAAGACCTTTCTTCCATTCGCCTTCTTTAAATACCATATTCAAGCCGAAAGCATCTTTCGTCTGTGATAAGATATATTCGCCATATCCGCCGTCCGCATTCAAGAACGGAGCATCCGATTTCTGCAGCAACTCCTGGTAACGGTTGTTAAGCATTGTGCTGATCATATCATTAATTACAGACATCAGCATACCGATCTGACTGTTTTTCTGAGCATCCGGCAACGGATCATGTTTAAACATAACAGAAAGGATATTTTGCGGAGCCTCTTTATCGGCAGCAACAGCAATCAACGGCTCTTTATTATCTTCTACCGCGTAATAAACACGTTCGGCCGCATTTTCTTTTGCCGGAATATCTTTCCACATCTGCGTGATACGTTTTTCAACTGCATCTACGTCAATATCTCCGACAATAATGATACCCTGCAAATCCGGACGATACCATGTATGGTAATAATCGCGTAAAACCTGATAAGGGAAATTATCTACCACTTCCATCGTACCGATCGGCATACGTACGCCATAACGGTTGTTCGGATAAAGGGCAGGAAGTACCGTATTCTCATACATGCGCAAGAACGGATTCGAACGTGTACGCCACTCTTCGTGGATTACAGCGCGTTCACTATCGATTTCAGCATCCTCCAGCGAAATAAATCCCGACCAGTCATGAAGAATCAACAAGCAAGAATCCACCAGACCCGGATTGGTTGTAGGAACACTTGACAAATTATATACCGTTTCATCAATCGAGGTATAAGCGTTTACATTTGTTCCGAATTTCACCCCGTTCTTTTCCAGGTAATTCAACATGCTTTTTCCCGGAAAATTTTTCGTTCCGTTAAATGCCATATGTTCCAGAAAATGCGCTAATCCGCGTTGAGAATCCTCTTCTAACACAGATCCTACTTTCTGTGCTATATAAAATTCAGCACGATCTTTCGGCAATTCATTGTGACGGATGTAATAAGTCAACCCGTTTTCCAATTTTCCATAACGTACAGCCGGATCCAGAGGCATCGGCGGTACCTGTTGCGCAAATACGGAGATCGGCGTGAATCCGATTATCAGCCAAAGCGCTTTTTTAACAACTTTTCTCATGTAACTAATTCGATAATCATTGCCATAAGACAATAATGGTTTATAATAATATATTTTAAAGCATATAGGTGATGTTGCAAATATAGGTATTTAAAATAATAATTAAACGGATAGGTACCTTTATTTATCGAATATCAATAAATAATTACCATATAGAAATAAAGAAGCCGATAGAAAAGAGGATCTCTTCCCTATCGGCTTCTTTTGCATAAATATAAAAAAATAAAGCTTTATTCAATAATATCTAAGGCTTTAAAGCACTTACCAATTTTATCTAAGGCGATATCAACCTGTTCTTTGGTATGAGTAGCCATTAATGAGAAACGAATCAGTGTACTATCCGGAGCTACGGCCGGAGAAACTACCGGATTTACGAAGATGCCTTCATTCAGCAAATCACGCGTAACCTGAAATGTCTTCTCATTATTACGCACATACAACGGAATAATAGGAGTCGATGTATGGCCTATTTCACAGCCCAATGCACGAAATCCGTCTAATGCATAATTCGTAATATCCCACAGGTGCTGTTGGCGTTCCGGTTCACTCAGCATAATATCCAATGCCGCGCTGGCAGCTCCGATAGCGGCAGGAGTGGCAGATGCAGAGAAGATATAAGAACGTGAATTATGACGTAACCAGTTTGCGGTAATCTTATCCGTCGCAATAAATCCGCCTAAAGAAGCAAATGATTTAGAGAACGTCCCCATGATCAGATCAACATCATCTGTCAGACCGTAATGGTTACAAACCCCGCGTCCGTGATCTCCGATTACACCAAAACCATGCGCTTCGTCAACCATTAGATTGGCATTGTATTTTTTTGCCAGTTCAACAATTTTATCCAGTCGGGCAATATCCCCTTCCATACTGAAAATACCATCCACAACAATAAGTTTGACTTTCTCCGGATCACACCCCTTCAATACTTTCTCCAGGGAATCCATGTTGTTGTGTTTGAATTTTAATGAGTTTGAAAACGAAAGTCGGCGTCCCTCAATAATAGAAGCATGGTCTAACTCATCCCAGATAATATAATCCT
>JAVWBH010000157.1:0-7196 GCA_036649595.1 Bacteroidales bacterium | reverse complement strand
AATCGCTTCGATTTCCTCAAATCCTTCCGCTAAGAATAAATACACTTGTTTCATTTAGATATCATTTAATTTTTAACATTAAAGTCAAATGCGCCCTTTATATACCTTTTGTTGGGTAGCCCAACTTTAGGTGAGTTATGGCGATTGCATATAATGATTTTTATGGTTATAAATAATAACACTCAGATCCTGTAGTGCAGAACCTGAGCGCTTTTATATTATCTGAGATTACAGAAATATTTTAAAATTAGTCGTTATACCTTATACCGGATTAATATCGCGTTCACAACATTCATTTCCCCCCTTATTGTGTTGGGTATCGCAGAATCCGGTTGGCATAGCTTTTAACTCGTCCTCAACTTCTCCCGAAAGATAATTAAAAAAAGGAAACATGCTGTCTTTTTTCCGGTCAGCGCCGAATTCATCCTTATTTTCTTCTTCAATTGCTTTTTCAAAAGCAACTTGTTCGTCTTCCAGGTATTTTGAATAAGACATATGGGATGCTGTTTTTCCGAAAAGCGATAAAACGGAATAGTTGATAATGTCTTTCGGTTTTACCCACAGGTTATGTTCAAACAGCCTTCTTTCAGCGTCGAATTCAGCTTTTTCAATGCTCCATGGTTTTTCCCATTGATGGATAAATTTTAATCTCCAATAGCCGTCCCAAGGGATATTTACTAATAAGAAGGCTTTCATTTTCTGAATAATAGCCAGGTTATGAGCGGTTTCTTCGGCGGTTAGGATGTTGTTTGCTCCCAGCATATCCATTAAGAACACACTACCCCATAATACGGATGCCGCGTATTCATATGTATCAAGGAATTCGAGATCCAGTAAAGTGGCAATATAGTTGCGGAAGGATTCTTCTTCAAGAACAAGCGAAATCTTGTCTTCGTTATTTCGTTCGAAATAATCAGTCATGGCATCAATGATATTTTCTGCCGTGATAGAAGGTATGTACCAGAACGAAGCTCTGTTTAAAAATTCTTCCCGAATGGCTTTTAATTGAGGATCATCTGTAAAAGGCTCTACTGCTACCAGATAGCTTTCGAGCAATTCCTGATCTTCTTCGTCGAGATGCGTGTCGGTTGTCAGCACGTCTGTAACGATTTGATTCATCATTTCGCTATATCCGTAGGCATCCAGTACATCCAGCATGTGGATGAACAATAAATAATCCTCTTCGGGTGCGATTGCCAATTCACGCATATAATAGTCTACTTTCGCCGGATCATCTTTGAACAGATAGAAATAGATCAGATCAGGTAATAGCAAAAATAAGGATTCCTGATATATTTCAGGCTGATAATCATGTAATACACAAATGAGTTGCTCTGCTTTTTCAAACTCTTTTTCTTCGTAAAGAGTGTCTGCTAATAACTCAATAGTCATCATGATGTCATAGTTCTCATAAAGCTCTTCCGGTAGATCGGTTGTAAAAACCCCCAGAGCAACATCATATAAATCTATAGGGTTCTGTTCCTGGCAGGCCCTGACGAATTTTAATGCATCCATAGTACGGAAGGATTTTAATTGGTTTTTCTATATAACAACAAACCTGAACAGATAGTTTTGCTTTAAATCATTTTATCTTCGAAAAATATTACTAATCGAAAGGATTTTAAGACAAATAAAAAATAAAGTAAATAAAATATTGATGAAAAAAATAACTTATTTAGTTTGTAAAAATATTATAATTAATAAATTTGCCAGTAATGCTACTAACGAGTAGTTATTGTAACAGAACGAATGTTCTGCAGATGCATATATTAAAGTTATTCTTCCCTGCTTGTCGAATTGCTTGTATACCTTGAAAAAAGAACCTTTCATAACTAATATTTTTTATTTACCATGGCGAAAAACATTTCAAGAAGAGATTTTTTGAGAACCGGTACGTTAGCGGCGGCCGGCTTAACAATTGTTCCCAGTGCTGTATTGGGAAAAAGTTTCGGACACACCGCTCCGAGTGACCGACTGAATATTGCCGGAATCGGAGTTGGCGGACGCGGTTCGGGCGTATTAAAGCAGTTTCCGGCTGATAATATTGTCGCACTCTGTGATGTAGACTGGGGCTATTCGGCAAATACCTTTAAATCTTATCCAAAAGCACAGCGATTCCGTGATTTCCGTAAGATGTATGATGAAATCGGAAAATCCATAGATGCCGTAATGGTAGCTACGGCCGACCATACTCATGCCATTATTGCTGCTCAGGCAATTGAAATGGGGAAACACGTATATTGTGAAAAACCACTGACACATACGGTTTATGAAACTCGTTTATTAACCAAACTTGCCGACAAACATCAGGTAGCCACACAGATGGGTAACCAGGGTGCTTCGGAGGATGGTGTGCGTAAAACGTGCGAAGCGGTATGGTCCGGAATGATTGGTGAAGTTACCAGAGTAGAGGCATTTACTGACCGTCCGATCTGGCCGCAGGGATTGCCACGCCCGGTAAAAGTAGAAAGAACGCCGAAAGATCTGGATTGGGATCTGTTTTTAGGGCCGGCAGCCAATCGTCCGTTCAATTCGATTTATACTCCTTGGAACTGGCGCGGTTGGTGGGATTTCGGAACAGGTGCCCTTGGTGATATGGCCTGTCATATCCTGCAGCCAGTTGTAAAAGCGCTTAATCTGAAATACCCTACTCAGGTAGAGGGTAGCTCAACCGTATTGCTGACAGATTGTGCTCCGAATGCACAGCGAGTACGCTTTATTTTCCCGGCGCGTGATAATATGCCGAAACTGGCGATGCCCGAGGTAGAAGTGATATGGTATGACGGCGGACTGCAACCTGACTTTCCGAAAGGATGGCCAGCAGGTAAAAGCTTGAATGATAATGGTGGAGGCGTTATTTTCTATGGTACGAAAGATATTTTGGTATGCGGTTGCTATGGTAAGGATCCATGGTTAATTTCCGGCCGTGAAATTCCGGCACCGACAATGACCCGTGCTATTCCTGACGGCCACTATATGGATTTTATCAATGCATGTAAAGAATCTCCGTCTTCCCGTCGTATTACAGCTTCGAATTTTGGTGAAGCAGGTCTTTTGAATGAGATGGTTGTAATGGGTGTATTGGGCGTACGTTTGCAAGGTCTGAACCGAACACTCGACTGGGATGGCGAGAATATGCAGTTTACGAATATTAAAGACGATGATGTAATTCGTATTATGAAAGAAGACGGTTTTAGTATTAAAGACGGTCATCCTACTTTCAATAAGGCATTTACGGATCCGATTAATGCAAAAGCATTTGCTGCAGAATTGATTCAGCATACTTACCGTGAAGGATACGAATTACCAAAGATGCCAGTATAATTTATTCTTAAATTTCAATATCTAATGAAAAAATCAATCTTATTTGTCAGCTCTGTACTGGCTGTATCAGTAACATCCAGCTGTGGAAATGCTGGTAAAAAAGCGGAAGAGCAGGCTGCTCCTCAGGCAGAGGCACAAGCAGCACCGGAAGAAGAAGTAATTACCCTGTTTGACGGTCAGACATTTAACGGATGGCGCGGATATAACAGACAAGATGTGCCTGCACGCTGGACTATCGAGGATGGTTGTATTAAAATCAACGGATCCGGAATGGGCGAAGCCGGAGCAAAAGACGGCGGCGATATCATTTTCGATCAGAAGTTCGGTAATTTTGAGTTAACCTTCGACTGGAAAGTTGATAAGGGTTCGAACTCGGGTATTTTTTATATGGCACAGGAAGTGCCGGAAAAACCGATCTATTATTCAGCTCCTGAGTATCAAATCCTGGATAACCAATATCATCCGGATGCCCGTTTAGGAAAAGACGGAAATCGCTGTTCTGCTTCTTTATATGATATGATCCCGGCTAAACCGCAAAATTCAAAACCTTACGGTGAGTGGAATAGCGGTAAGATCCTGGTATATAAAGGTACTGTGGTACATTTCCAAAATGATGAACAAATGCTGGAATACCATTTGTGGACACCGGAATGGACTGCCATGCTGGATCAATGTAAATTCAGTAAAGATAAAAATCCGGTTGCATATGATCTGTTGGTGAATTGTGGAGGAGATGATAAGGCAGGTTATATCGGCTTGCAAGATCATGGGGATAATGTGTGGTATCGCAATATCAAATTGAAAAAATTAGATTAAAGAGTGTTATTTCAATAAAAGTGTTCCGGGTGTAATTGTCGCCCGGAACACTTATTACTTTAAGCGATGAATATTTAGCAGGATGGAATATAGTTATTCAAAGACCCAATTCTGGGCTCTATTATTGTTGCGCCTTGCCGTTGGTTGGCATTTCCTTTACGAGGGAGTAAGTAAATTGGTGAATCCCAAATGGACTTCGTATGGGTATCTGATGGATTCGAAAGGTGTGCTGGGCGATTTTTTTCAGGCCTTAGCAGGTAATCCGACTTGGTTGGAATGGGCGGATTTGTTGAATATGACAGGGCTTACTTTAGTTGGGCTTTCTTTGATTGCCGGCTGTCTGGTTAATTGGGCTGCCATCGGGGGGATTTTCATGTTATTGCTTTATTTTATATCACATATTCCGTTTATTGATGCGGTATATATACTACCCAGCGAAGGGTCGTATTTGTGGATTGACAAAAACGTAATTGAGATTTTCACCTTATTGGTGATTTTGTTTTTTCCGACTTCTCGTATTGTCGGAATTGACAGATGGTTATATCGCGGATGTAAAATGAGACTGGAGGAGGTAAGATGACAAAGACAAATGGAAGAAGAGATCTTTTAAAAACATTGGCTACCGTACCCTTATTAGGTGTTATGGGATACGGGGTTTATAAAAAGGCTCAATATAATAAAATGCGTCGGAATGTAAAAGACGTATTTCAGCTGGAAAAGCAATCTCCTAATATTATCCCGGCTGCCCCGGATGGAAAAACGATCCGGTTAGGTATTATCGGGAATGGGATACGCGGAAAACTGCTTTTAAGGGCTTGCGGATATGCTACTCCCGAATATGTTGATCTGATAAAACAACAGGAGTTGGTAAATCCTCAAAATAAAAGATATCAAAACTTTATGAATCAGGATAATCTGAATATTCAGATTGTGGCGGTTTGCGATATTTTTGATACCTATGCTGAGGATGCGGTAAAAGCCGGAGCGAATATATATAAAGAAGGAGTGGGCGGCAAAATGGGCGCAACTCCTAAAAGATATCGTAATTATAAACAGTTGTTGGCCGACCCGGATGTCGACGCGGTAATTATAGCAACTCCCGACCATTGGCATGGCACCATGGCTATTGATGCGGCATTGGCTGGGAAACATATTTATTTGGAGAAACCGATGACCTGGACGGTTCCGGAAACCTATCTGGTAAGAGATGCCATCCGGAGTTCGGGTGTTGTTTTCCAGCTTGGCCATCAGGGGCGGCAGACGGATAGTTATATCCGGGCTAAAGAAATTGTAGATAAAGGTATTCTGGGGCAGGTCAATTTGATAGAGGTTTGTACCAACAGAAACGATCCAAATGGCGCCTGGGTTTATGATATTCATGAATCAGCCAATCCGTCGACCATTGATTGGAAACAGTTTATGCCGGATGATACCCGCATGAAGGAGTATTTGGAATATATGACTTCAAATAACCTGGAGCGTTTTATGGGGCCGGATTCAATGGATAAGTTTAGTCTGGAGCGGTTTTTCCGTTGGCGCTGCTGGTGGGATTACAGTACCGGGCTTAGCGGCGATTTGCTGACTCATGAGTATGATGCTGTAAATCAGATTATGGGTGTTGGAATTCCGCATTCTGCCACTTCGTCTGGCGGAGTGTATTATTTTAAAGACGGCCGTACTGTTCCGGACGTACTGCAAACTACATTTGAGTTTCCGGAAAAAAATCTGACAATGTTGTATAGTGCAACCCTTGCCAGTACCCGCAAAAGAGGAAAAGTATTCATGGGGCATGACGCCAATATGGAATTAGGACATACGCTGACGGTAAAGGTAGATCGAGACTCCACCCGTTATCAGGAAAAAATAGCGCAAGGCATTATTCAGCCGGAAGTGCCTTTTTATACCTATGTTCCCGGGTCTGACAATGTTGATGCCATCACATCCGCCACGGAGTTGTATTTTGCACAAAGAGGGTTGTTGTATACTTATGTTGACGGCAAACAGTATGATACAACGTTTTTGCATATCCGTGAATGGTTGGAATGTATTCGTCAGAACCTGAAGCCAAGTTGTGGTATTAATGAGGCTTTTGAAGAAGCGATGGCAGCCCATATGGGAACCCGTGCTTATTTGGAAGGCCGGACAATGTATTGGGATAAAGAAAAAGAGGAAATCGTGCGGGGATAGTTTATGAATTTAAATCGAAGAACGTGCTATGCGAAACAAGGTTATTATGTTGATTTTAGTTACGGGATGTTTTTTTGGCGTCCTGTCGGCCTTTAATGGGGGGAGTCCTGATAAAGAAATCGGTCTGCAACTCTATTCAATCCGGGAAGATATAAAGCAAGACCTGTCTTCGGCGATCGACTCGGTCGCGGCTGCCGGTTATAGTTTTATCGAAGCGGCAAATTATGACAATGGTAAGTTCTATGGAATGGCGCCCGATGATTTTAGAAAATTACTTGAAGACAGAGGTCTTCGTTTTTTGTCTTCTCATATCGGACGCGATGTGCCCGACTCGAGTAATTATGCGGAAACAATGGCTTGGTGGGATGAGGCTATTGCAGCACATAAAGCGGCCGGCGTACCCTACATTGTTCAGCCCTGGATGGGGCAAATCGGATACGGATCTCTCGACGGGTTAAAACAGTATTGTAATTATTTTAACGAAGTGGGTGAAAAATGCAGGAAAGCGGGTATCCGCTTTGGTTATCATAATCATTCGGATGAATTCAAAATGCTCGAAGGAGACAGAATTTACGACTATATGATTACCCATACTGATCCGGAAAAAGTGTTTTTTCAAATCGATGTATATTGGGCAATGCGCGGAGGGGTAGATCCGGTTACTTATCTTGAAAAATATCCCGGCCGGTTTGAGTTATGGCATGTGAAAGATGAGAAAGAGATTGGAGCCAGCGGCCTGATTGATTTTGAGTCGATCTATAATAAAGCGGCCGAAGCGGGTATGAAATACGCCATTATCGAGCAAGAAGCTTTTACCGTGTCTTCTTTTCCCGGAATTCGACAAAGTTGTGATTTTATTCAACAAGCAC
>JAVWBH010000156.1:0-7202 GCA_036649595.1 Bacteroidales bacterium | reverse complement strand
GATGGTCGGGTAGCTCAGCTGGATAGAGCAACAGCCTTCTAAGCTGTGGGTCATGGGTTCGAATCCCATCCTGATCACTGAAAGGGGAGTCTTGAAAAAGGCTTCCCTTTTTTGTTGTGTGAAAATTGAACTCAATCCGGAAGAGGGTATCGTGATTCTTCAATCCAACAATTATCAGTGTGGCTTGTTTTGTTTTTAAAGTCTGTTGTAATGAAAACAATGCTCATTAAAGCAAATCTGGCTATTTTTTTTGCCGAGCTCTTTAATGCTCTTAATGTAAATGCTCAGAAATACCTGTTACCCGAATGGAGTAGTCCTTTTGCCATGCTTCTCATGCGGACTGCATTCGGATGTATTTTCTTTTGGGTATTGTCTTTGTTTATCCGGGAGGGGAAAATAAGTAAAAAGGACTTGCTGATTCTGTTGTTCGGAGGTTCCTTGAGTCTGACAGCCTATATTACCTTCTATTTGCTGGGAGTTATGAAATCTTCACCGATAGACAGCTCCCTGATCATGTCTACCATGCCGTTGATCGTATTGGTATTGGCTATTATCCTTTTTCAGGAGCACCTGAGCCGATTGAAAGGGGTTGGCATGTTATTGGGAATCACCGGTACGGTAATTGTCATATTTGCCCAGACCACAGACAATAATATCGACAATACCTGGATAGGAAGTCTTTTTTGCCTGTTCAGTGCGATCGCCTATGGACTTTATCTGATTATAAATAAAGAATTCGTCGGAAAATATTCCGGTATTACATTGCTAAAATGGATGTTTACCGGCGCCTTTCTATATTCAATTCCCCTCGTCTTTATTTTTGGCTGGGATGTACCTGTTTTTCATCAGGGCACGACATGGGAGGCAGTAAGTGTTCTTCTTTTCGTAATGATATTTCCGACCGGACTAACTTATCTGCTTATCCCCTATGCTTTAAAACACTTGCAGGCTACCTCCGTAGCGATGTATGATTATGAAGTTCCCATCGTATCCTCCTTTGTTGGTATCCTGTTGGGGCAGGCTCATTTTGACTGGTATCAGCCGTTTGCAGCGTCTCTTATTTTTGCGGGGGTATATTTAGTATCAAAAGAAAACAGACGCCTGAAGGCAAAAAACATTTTACAAAAAAAATAATTATTCCGCGCAAAGGTAAATCCGGTATACCCTATCTATCTTTGTGGCTGGAAAAGAAGGTTGTGCAGAAAAGGAAATGTAAAGAATATGTATATATCACGGTTTATTTAAGGAAGTGCGATTTTTAGTTATGGATGATAAGAAAGTTATTAAAAGGAGATTGTTATATCTGACCATTCCAATTTTTATAGATAGTTTGCTGGCGATACTGCTCGGTATGATGGATACGGTCATGTTGAGCAAATATGCAGATAATGCCGTTGCTTCGGTAGGCGTAGTCAATCAGGTATTCAATATGGTTATTCTGGTTTTTCAGGTAACAACGCTCGGGACATCAGTTTTGTGTGCACAATATTATGGAGCGGGTAAGAAAGAAAAGCTGATTCAGATTGTGGGAGTATCCTTGTTTTTCAATCTGCTTTTAGGATTGTTATTAAGCTTTATCCTCTATTTCAGGGGTGAATTCCTTTTACGTATGATGCATCTGGCACCCGAACTTATGGATGATGGTTTGCGGTATTTACGTGTGGTAGGAGGTTTTGCATTTATTCAGTCCTTGAGTCTGACGATTGCAGCCGTGTTGCGTAGTACGAATAAAGCCAAATATCCGATGTTTGTTACGTTAGTTGTAAACGTTGTGAACGCAGTAGGTAACTATGCTCTTATTTTCGGTAATTTCGGTTTGCCCGAAATGGGTGCAGAAGGGGCGGCAGTTGCTACGACGGTAAGCCGGGCGATTGCCCTGATAATTTTACTCGTTATTCTGGTACGTACGATTCTGCCTCATTTTCCCCGTCATTTATTTTTTCCGTTTCCTTTCGCCGAATTACGAAAAATGTTAGGAATCGGTATGCCGGCAGCCGGCGAACAGATCAGTTATTCTCTTTCTCAGGTTGTTGTAACTATGTTTACCAACCTGATTGCAATAGAAGCGGTTGTAACACGTACCTATGCGATGAATATCGTTATGTTTTCTTACTTGTTCGCTTTGTCTATCTCTTTCGGCAATTCAATTCTTATCGGCCAGCTGATTGGCGAAGACAGAAAGGAGGCTGCATATCAGATTTGTCTGGATTCTTTAAAACGGGCGCTGATGATTACTGCCGTTATCTCCGGTTTAATAGCTGCGTCGGGGGCGATTATTTATGGGTTGCTGACCGATAATCAAGAAATTATCCGGGTAGGGGTCATTATTCTGTGTATTGATTTTGTGTTGGAATTCGGACGAACGGTCAATATGATGTTGGTAAATGCACTCCGTTCGGCGGGAGACGCCCGGTTTCCGGTAATGCTCGGACTTTTTTCCATGTGGGTATTTGCAACCGGGTTGAGCTGGATATTAGGAATCTCTATGGGATACGGCCTGATTGGGATGTGGATTGCGTTTACCATTGATGAGAACTTCAGGGCGGTTATCTTGTTGAAACGCTGGAAAAGTAAAAAATGGATGGCCCGCGATTTATTGGGCGAACAACAGGAAGCAATGACAGAAGCCACCGCTTCCTGAGTAATTAAAATATCATTTCGTATGCACGGCGCAGCGCTCCGTCTGTCAGGGTGATTATCCCGCAATAGCGGAATCCTGCTTTTTCGGCTGCCCGCTGCATCGCGATATTGTCTTGATGGGTATCAATACGGATACTTTTGAATCCTTTTGAAATGTATTGGCCGGCCACGAGAGAGATGATACGGGCGGCAATGCTCTTTCCTTTCTCTGCATGACGTACCGCCAGGCGATGAATAACGATATAGGGGCCGTCTGTGAGCCATTTTCCGTCTATTTCCCGATAGGTGGGTTCGCCGGCGGCCGAAATCATCGCTGTGGCGATAATTTCATTTTCGCGTGTCAATACAAAGCTATGCCCGTTTTCTATATCCTGACGGATCACATCGGAATTCGGATAGCCGTTTTGCCATTGATTGATACCGGCGAGGCGGAAATTTTCCTGTGCTTCCCGAATGATTGCCAACAGGACGGAAAGATCCTCTTGGGTGGCAGGGCGTAATGTAAATATCATTATTCAGATTAATTGTTGTAAAGCATTCCTGTTTAAAATATCAAATCTTTTTTTCTCATAGCGGATAATTTTTTCTTCTTCCAGCTCGGCTAAAGTACGTGCCAGCGACGGCCGCGCCACGGCAAAGAAATCAGCCAGTTCCGTCTGGTTAAGATCTGATCGGAAAGAGGCTTCTCCTTTCGGCGTTTTGGTTAGAAGATAATAAGCGAGCTTTCCTTTTATTGTTTTGATCGACATCAATTTTAATTTATCGCTTAAAAACTGAGTCCGGTTTGAATTAAACTGCAAATAGCCGCGCATGAAATATTCGTTTGTCGCTAATTGTTTCATGACTTCTTCTTTGGGTATCAACAAAATTACCGACGGTTCGAGGGCAGTTACATCTACCGGGAATCGGTTGGATTCAGCAAACAGGAAAGCGGGCGCTAACGGGCGCGGGGCTTTCATGTGTTCAATACCGATTAGCTGGCCGCTCTCATTCACCATTTCGGTTTTTACACTTCCTCGGATTAGTAGATACAAGGCATTCACCAGATCCCCCTGGCGTGCAATGATATCTCCTTTTTCAACATGAAGCAGTTTGTAATCCAGTTTTTCCAGAAACTCTTTCCTGCTGTTCTCCGGCATCCCGTGACAAATAGGGCAGTTGGTCAGATCAATTGTATCCATAATTCTCCTTTTAGAAGTAAAAATAGAAATAAATATTCATAGTGTAACAGTTGTTACACTTATTCTGTTTGGCGGGGTCTATCTTTGACTTATCAAAAATAAACAGCATAAAAATAAAGAATATGAGTTCAATGTTTTGTTTCCAGTGTCAGGAAACCGCCCATAATACAGGATGTACTAAAATAGGAGTATGTGGTAAAACGCCTGAAGTATCCGATTTACAGGATTTATTGATTTATCTGACAAAAGGGATATCTCAATATACTACCCGCCTGCGTGATCAGCGCGGAATAGAAATAGCCGCAGCAAACGAGTTTATCTTGAATGCCCTGTTTATGACGATTACCAATGCGAATTTTGATTCCGCCCGTTTCGAAGCAGATATTATTCGTGCACAGGAGTTGCGGGAAATGGCCAAAGAGCGAGCGGTTGCAGAAGGTATTGATCTGACCGGTTTATCATGTAGTTGTGTCGAATGGAAAGGTACTACCCGGGAAGAGATGCTTGCCAAAGCCGGTTCGGTAGGGGTATTGTCAACTGAAAATGAAGATATCCGTTCGTTACGCGAATTGTTGGTTTATGGGTTGAAAGGAATGGCCGCCTATGCAGAACATGCTTATAACCTGGGATGTCAGGATCCTGCTATTGCTGCCTTCATACAGCGCGGACTGGTTGCAACTACACAAGATCTGACCGGCGATGAATTGACTGCGTTGGTATTGGAGTGCGGTGAATATGGCGTAAAAGTGATGGCTCTGCTTGATCAGGCGAATACGTCGCGCTACGGAAATCCGGAGATGACGCGTGTGAGTCTGGATGTGCGTACTAATCCGGCAATTCTGATCAGCGGACACGATCTGCGGGATATGGAAGATTTGCTGAAGCAGACAGAAGGTACCGGAGTCGATGTTTATACACATAGTGAGATGTTGCCGGCTCATTATTATCCGGCATTTAAAAAATACTCCCACTTTGTCGGAAATTATGGAGGGGCCTGGTGGGAGCAGACCCGGGACTTTGAAAGCTTCAACGGCCCCATACTGTTTACTACCAATTGTATCGTGCCTCCGCGTTCGAATGCCACTTATAAGGATCGTGTTTATACCACCGGTGCGGCCGGTTTTGAAGGGTTTCCACATATCGGGCAGCGTACGGCGACAAATGAAAAAGACTTTACGGCAATTATAGAACACGCCAAACGTTGTGCGTCGCCTACCTCTATTGAAACAGGCGAAATTATCGGCGGTTTCGCTCATGCGCAGGTGTTTGCTCTTGCGGATAAGATTGTAGAGGCTGTAAAAAGCGGCGCTATCCGTAAGTTTTTCGTGATGGCCGGTTGCGACGGACGGATGAAAGGCCGGAATTATTATACCGAATTTGCCAAAGCGTTACCTGCGGATACCGTTATACTGACTGCCGGATGTGCAAAATACCGTTATAATAAATTGCCTCTGGGAGATATCAATGGCATTCCCCGTGTATTAGATGCCGGACAATGCAATGACAGTTATTCGTTGGCGGTAGTTGCGTTAAAGTTGAAGGAAATATTCGAATTGAATGACATCAACGAATTGCCGATAGCGTATAATATAGCCTGGTATGAGCAAAAAGCGGTTATCGTATTACTGGCTTTACTTTCACTCGGTGTGAAGAATATTCACCTGGGACCGACGTTGCCGGCTTTCCTTTCGCCGAATGTTGCCGGGGTGCTTGTTTCTAAATTCGGACTGGCTCCGATCGGCACTGTAGACGATGATATGAAGCTCTTTTTATAAATTAATTTTTAATCATTAAATAGTGAAATAAATTAGATAGTTTTAGGCTCATCATGATGAATTTACGTGTATTTTTGCACGATTTAAAATGGCGGATAAGTTGTCCGCAATCTTGTCTAAATTAATTAAATGATGAGCCAAAAAACGAAAGGATTTATTTACGGTATTATTGCTGCCGTAACTTACGGTATGAATCCGTTATTTGCACTGCCGTTATATAAGGCAGGCATGGGTACAGACTCTGTTTTATTTTACCGCTATGCTATTGCGATCGTAATGCTTGGGGTATTGATGAAGATCCAACGAGTCTCGTTTCGGATCCATAAGTCTGAAATACTGCCCCTCGGCGTACTGGGTATCTTATTTTCGTGTTCATCATTATTTTTATTTTTGAGTTATAACTATATGGATGCGGGAATTGCTTCCACCATCCTCTTCATATATCCGGTAATGGTTGCCGTAATTATGGCGGTTTTTTTCAGAGAGAAATTAACGCTAATGACAATAAGCTGTATTGTATTGGCCCTTTTCGGTATCGGGTTGCTTTATGAAGGCCCGGGCGGACAAACGTTGAGTACCACCGGTATTATATTTGTTCTTCTTTCGTCATTGACATATGCCGTTTATATGGTTGGCCTTAACCGTTCGAAAGTAAGTGATATGCCTGTAATTAAACTTACGTTTTACGCGTTGTTGTTTGGTATCCTGATCTATGTTGTCCGTTTGAATTTCGGAGCCGACCTGCAGGTCGTGGCAACCCCCGCTTTATGGGCTAATGTGATTGCTTTGGCATTGTTTCCGACAGTCATTTCTTTGATTATGATCACAATGGCTATTCAGTTGATAGGTTCTACACCAACCGCGATTCTGGGAGCACTTGAGCCGGTAACAGCCGTATTCTTCGGAGTGCTGATCTTCGGAGAGCAACTGACTCCGCGTATCAGTTCCGGAATTGTGATTATCCTGGTAGCGGTAACACTGATTATTGCCGGCAGGCCGATGTTGGAGTTTGCCCGTACCCGAATAAAACGGATTCATTAAGACCTGTTTTATCTTTATAATTTTACAATTCCCGTTACAAGCAAGATAACGGAAATTGTTGAAGCAATGATAATGGCTGTTGCAGCCAGAAAGCCAGACCGGGAGAAAGTTTTTTCTTCCGGTTTTTTATTTTCACGCCGGGCCTCGATATACCACCAAATGCCGGCCAGATAAGCCAATGAAGTAATAAACATCAATAGTAAGCCTCCGGCGTATATGAGCCATAAGCAAAAGAGCGACGACAGGATTCCGATCACCTTATAGTAACGGAGCTGCTTGTTGTTTTTTTCGGGAATCTCCCTTTTAAATGCGATCTTAGTAAGATATAAACCGCAAAAAAGATAAGAAGGCAGGATCATTACACCGGTAATTTCAATGGCTGCCATATATACCGAATCGGCGGCGGCTACAATAATGATAAAAGTCTGCATCAGTAAACTTGAAACGAGCAGGGAGAATATGGGGGTCTCCTTTTTATTTTCTTTCAAAAAACGTTTGGGCAGTATTTTTACCTGGGCAGCCGTAAAAGGAACCTGGATGCATAAGATTGTCCAGGAAATCCATC
>JAVWBH010000155.1:0-7228 GCA_036649595.1 Bacteroidales bacterium | reverse complement strand
ATAATAGTCTTTTCCTAAATGGTTGAATACAGCACCCCGGATATCCTGAATTTCCAGTTTTGTGGTGTCGTCTATATATGCCTGATTATAAAGTATTTTGAAGTTGTCGCCTTTCCCGATACCGAAAAAGTCGATTTGCCATGCATATATTTCGGCCATGCGGTCAGACAGTGCCAGATCATTCCCTCCGTCACGAATCGCATTCCAAAGAGATGAGGTGATGATCCCTGTTGCGGCAGCCGGCTGAATCTGTACATCTTTATTATACTCATATACCTGCATCGAATCACGCAGATCGAAGATGATATGATCGCGGCGGGATTTTTCATAGATCATATATTCGGCAAACCCGTTTTGTAGGTTTGTCAGCATCGTATATTTCGCTCCTGCCTTCATTTTGGTGATATCGAATATGCTGTCTGACTTGATACGCAGGGAGTCGATTTTGCCCGATGAAACATTAAAGCGGCTCAGTATCGCCCCCAGGTTTTCGCCCGAGCGAATCAAGAATTCCTCTGTCTGAAGAGAATCCAGTGGGATATCAAGTAAATAAGGCCCGCTAAGGGTGTCTTCTGCCACAATGGGTTCAGGCTGTGTCTTTTTTGGTTGGCAACTGCCGAATAAACCGATACCGACGGCAATCGTTAGACCCAGCAGTTTGATGTTTTTTTTCATAAGGTTGTAACTAGTGCGATTAATAAACTCTCTTAGCCACCTCTTCAACGCTTTGAACAGCGTTCATTGAATAGAAGTGGATGCTCGGCACATTGGCTGCTTTGAGCTCAATAGCCTGATGTGCGCACCATTCGATCCCTAATTGGCGGGCATCTTCATTGGAGCGGCATTTATGTAGCTCAGTGGCCAACTCTTCCGGAAAATCAATGTGGAAGGTACGCGGCAGCATGGTCTGATGATTGAGTGAGGTGAGAGGTTTCAGTCCCGGAACAACCGGTACCGTAATACCTGCGTCACGACAACGATCTACAAATTCAAAATATTTTTTGTTGTCGAAAAACATTTGCGTCACAATATATTCGGCACCTGCTTCGATTTTGGCTTTCAGCGCTCTTAAATCACATTCGAAATTCATTGCCTCTTCATGCTTCTCAGGATATCCTGCGGTTCCGTAAGAAAAAGGAGCGGGCAGGTCCATCTTCGAGCCGTCGAGCAACACTCCTTCGTTAAACCGGTTGATCTGATGTTGGAGTTCTACGGCATATTGATGACCGTTGTTTGTCGGGATAAAGCGCGGGTCATGTTTGGCTTTATCGCCTCTTAACACCAGAAGATCATTGATTCCTAAAAAAGCCAGATCAATTAATTCATATTCGATCTCTGCTTGCGAAAATCCGCTGCAGATGATGTGCGGAACTGCCGGAATACCGTATTTGTGTTTGATTGCGGCTGCAATGGCAACGGTGCCGGGGCGTTTACGCTCTGTAAATTGTTTGAAAAGTCCTTGCTCTGTTTCTTTGTATACAATGTCGGTGCGATGAGTCGTAATATTGATATAAGCCGGATTAAATTCTTTTAGCCGGTCGATCGTATCGAAAACTTTATTGATGCTATTGCCCTTCAAGGGTGGAAGCACTTCAAAGGAGAACGCCGTTTGTTTATTATTTGTGAGAATCTGCGCTACTGTCATGTCTGTTTTATCGTATAAAGCATGTGATGCTTACAAAAATAAGAATAAAAACCGTTACCGCTAACGCTTTGCCAGTATTAAAACATTTTCTACGTTTTACCTTTCGTATGCTAAAAAGATTAACTTTGTGAATCAGATAAAGATTTATTTACAATATTAAAGTATAAAGCGATGAACGAAATAGATTGGTCTTCTTTGTCGTTCGGGTATATGAAGGCGGATTACAATGTCCGTTGTACCTATAAGGACGGAAAATGGGGTGAGCTTGAAGTAAGCGACTCTGAAATGGTGAGCATGCACATGGCTGCTACGGTACTTCATTACGGTCAGGCCGGATTTGAGGGTATGAAAGCATTTCGCGGGAAAGACGGTAAAATCCGTGTTTTTCGTATGGATGAGAATGGCAAGCGTTTAATCAGCACATGTCAGGGAATCATGATGGCCGAATTGCCGTTGGAAAAATTTGAAGAGGCAATTCAGAAAGTGATTAAACTGAACGAACATCTGGTTCCTCCTTATGAGTCGGGGGCATCGCTATATATTCGTCCGGTTTTGTTCGGTACCGGTGCTCAGATCGGTGTCAAACCGGCTAATGAATATCAGTTCATCGTATTTGTAATGCCTGTGGGACCTTATTTTAAAGAAGGTTTCAAGACAACGCCCGTATGTATTCTTCGTCATTTTGACAGAGCCGCACCTTATGGTACCGGCCGTTATAAAGTTGGCGGAAACTATGCGGCGAGTCTGGTTGCGGGCGAAGAGGCTCATTCGAAAGGATATTCTGCCGTATTATATCTGGATGCCCGCGAGAAAAAGTTTGTCGACGAATGTGGTCCGGCTAACTTCTTTGGTATCAGAGGCAATAATTATATCACACCGCAATCGGAATCTATCTTGCCGTCGATTACCAATAAAAGTTTGATGGCATTGGCTAAGAGTTTGGGTATGAATGTAGAGCAACGCCCTGTGCCGGTTGAAGAGCTGGCAACATTTGAAGAGGCGGGAATGTGTGGTACTGCTGCCGTAATTAGTCCGATTGCCCGGATTGATGATCTGGATGAGCATGTGACATATGAATATTCGAAAGACGGTACGCCGGGGAAAGTATCGGAGATGCTTTATAAAAAATTACGAGCCATTCAATATGGTGACGAGCCGGATGCGTTCGGCTGGGTAACGATCGTTGAGTAATCATTTTCGTATGATAATAAAAACGCGGCAGAGAAAGACGAATCTTTTTCTGCCGCGTTTGTTTTGCGAATCACCAGTCTTGTTATTTCATCATTTTTCGGACAAATTGTTTATTTGTTGTCTGAACGGAAATAATATAGATTCCTTTTTCAATGCCTTCGGTATTGATTATTTTCCGGGCGGTCTCATCGGGCGATGCTACGTAAATCAGTGTCCCGTTTAATGCCGATACTGTTACGTTGACCACCGGATCTTCCGATATGATATGAATGGCAGACCGGAACGGGTTCGGGAAGCAGGCGGCTTCCTGATTCGTTATGGTTGATGACGATGACGGGGCTATGTACAGATAGGCACCCATATCCGCACTCTTGTCAGATCTTCTGTTGCCTGTGATATCGACTGTCGGGCGGGCAAGCACTTTTCCGCTTCCGATGCATTTCGAGTCGGCCGTTAGTTGCCAGTCGGCCGTAAATAAACTGGCCGAATCGATACCCGAAGTTGCTTCTCCTTTAAATAAAGTCGGCCGCACAAAATTCGGATCGGTTACATTTAAAAGGATATTCCCTTCGCCCGTAGGCTCGGTAGAGGTGAAAGCAGAATAAGTAATGGTGCCAGCCTCGGCTCCCGATACGGCATATGAATTATTCCATAAGATAGAGTTGACAACAGATCCTGCCGAATTAATCAATCCGTCGGGAGCGCTTCCGGCCGTATTTGCATTATTGGCAATAGTACAATAAACAATGCTGTTGCCGTCATTGTACACTCCCTGGCTGTTTACGGATAAGTTGTTGTTTATAACCGAATTTTCTATCTGCCCCGTACCTTCTGCGTTATATACGCCCGAGCCTACCCGTTCTGCATAATTATTGAAGATAAACGATTGTTGTAAGTAAGCCGCATTATAAATTCCTCCACCATATAAGCCGGAGTTATCGTAGATTTTAGATTTAATCACATATCCGCTATTGTAAACGCCTCCGCCCATATTCGCAGATGTATTGCGGGTAATATGGCAGCTGTTAACCGTATTGTAGTTGCTTAGGCCGCCTCCCAATGCATTCGTGGCATTTTCCGTAATCAGTGATTCCTTCAGTTGCGCGAGAGAATACAAACCTCCTCCTTCATTTGAAGCATAGTTGT
This sequence comes from Bacteroidales bacterium, assembly GCA_036649595.1. GTDB lineage: Bacteria > Bacteroidota > Bacteroidia > Bacteroidales > JAUNSR01 > JAUNSR01. The sequence goes on along the minus strand of JAVWBH010000155.1, from coordinate 3,246 downwards.
GTTTGATGATGCACCCCTGAATCGTAACAATATCGGATTCTGCAAATATCCCTCCGCCATTCATATGGTCGTTGGTACCGTCGGCATTACCGCCGGATATGGTTAATCCGTTTAATGTAATTACCTCCGTTCCGCCGATGGCGTCTTTGTAATAAATCACATGATAACAGTTACCGGCGTTTCCGGTAATACTCCATTGCCGGTCTGTGGCGTTATATTCCCATTTATCCTCTACACCGTCTGTGTCGGCAGATAAGATGGTGGTATTGACAAACTCCCAGGGCTCAATGGTTCCGTTGTTATCGAGGTCGGTTTGCGGGCGCTGGCTGAGCTCGGTTTCCGTACCGGCAAAGCCTCCGTAAAGGCCTACTCCCGGTTTGGGGAGGATGGCTTTGCCTTTTGTTCCTTCCGTAAATCCCGGCAGAAAAGAGGTGGGGTAAAACGTTCCTTTCGCAATCCATATCTGATCATTTGCCGAAGCCTGATTAACGGCAGCCTGTACGGTTGCTTTGGCCTTGGCCCAGCTCAAACCGTCGTTGGTGTCTGATCCGGTACTGCTTACATAAATAATATTTTGGGCGCCGGCATAAAGGCTTCCTAAAGAAAGAGTTGCTAAAAGTAAAGTTCGTTTCATAATCGTTCGTGTTTTTTTATAAAACAGTCCGAACCTAAAACGGTTCATTCTTATTTAATAAAGATGAAAAGTTGAAAAATACTGCGTACCTGAGAGCGGCGCCTGCAGATTCGACTTTTATAATAGCCTGGCGAACAGGTTTAATATCCTGATTCAGCGTGAGATTTCGGGTTGTATTTATGCCAAAAAAATTGGAAATGACATAAATTTAGTTTATCTTTCTAATAGCGAATTTTCAGTTACCGGAACAGGGGAGAGTCAGGTTATTTACTCATTGCCCGGCTATAGCAAAACGTTGTTATTGCATTGATCCGTTCCGATCTATTTGCGCCGGGGCTTTGTGTGGCAGAAAAGAAAAAAGAAAAGCTAACCTTCAAGTTTTTGAAATAAATCCTATAGCTATGAAGAAAAGAATTATCCTCCTGATGCTATTGGCCGGTATAGGAATCGGCTATGCTCAAACGCCCGAAGATTCAGTAAAAATTATCCGTGCAAACTGGTCGCCTCAAAAGGTAAAGAAAGGGATTGTATACAAGCATGCCCCCTTCAAATTTCTTTACGGGGTGCCCCAAAATGTAAATGTAATTGAAATTATTCCGGAGAAAAAAAGAAATCAGGTCGGGGTATTTATAAATGAACCGGTTCGTGAAACCAGTAAGAGCGCACAGATCGTCAATGCGGACGCGGCTATCAATGGCTCATATTATCATATGAAGCAAGGTAATTCGGCTTGTTTTCTGAAAATCGGTCCGGATGTTATCGATACGACTCACCATCAGGAATTCTCATCGCGCGTAAATGGGGCGTTGCGGATAGATAAGGGCAAATTATCGTTGATTCCCTGGGATAAGCAAACCGAAAAAATGTATAATAACTCCAGAGATATCGTGCTGGCTGCCGGCCCGTTGATGTTGAATAAGGGGAATATGTGTGATTTTTCACAATGTGATTCTGTTTTTATTCATACGCGGCATCCGCGCAGTGCAATCGGGATAACAGCCGACGGCCATGTTTTGATGGTTACGGTAGACGGTTATTTTCCGCATCATGCAGTCGGGATGGATATTCCGGAGTTCGCTTTTTTACTGAAGTTATTGGGATGTACGGAGGCGTTGAATCTGGACGGAGGCGGTTCGACCACTCTGTGGGCACAACAAGCCGACGGCGTGCTGAATATGCCAAGTGACGATAAGAAATTCGGACATTCTGGAGAACGTAGTGTGGCAAATATTATTTATGTAAAGTAAAAGGTTCGTTTTTTACGACAGAATATCTGTTCTTGGGTGGTAATCATGCAGATACCTTAAAAAGAGAGTCGTGTAAATTGAAAAAAAAAGTATATTAGCAGCCTGAACAGAACCTTTTTTAATAATATCTATGATGCGACACCTACGAATTACACACTGCTGCTTATTATTATTGATTTTACCATTTAGTTTACTGGCTGGAATAAAAATAAAGAGAGGGCCTTATTTACAAAAACAAGGAGCGGAAGAGGTTACGGTTATCTGGACCACCAATGCTCCCGCCATGTCATGGGTTGAGATTGCGCCCGACGACGGATCGCATTTTTACGCCCAAGAACGTCCCCGTTATTATCAGAAGAAATACGGAAAGAAGGAGATCGGCACCGAACATGCCGTCCGGATTGACGGTTTAAAACCGGGCACCGCCTACCGGTATCGGATCTATTCGAAAGAGGTGGTGACGAATAAGAATGTACAGATCTTGTTTGGAGAAGTTGCCGCGAACGATATTTTAAAAAATAAGCCTTTCCGGTTTACGACTTTAGATCCCGAAAAAACAACCGTCCGGTTTACCATGGTGAATGATATTCATGCCAATGATTCCTTATTTCGGGATCTGACAAAGGATGTTATAAAAGAAAAGCAGGATTTCGTTGTGTTTAACGGAGATATGCTCAGTGACATGCGGAGCGAGGATCAGCTGTTTGACGGTTTCCTGCATTCGGCAAGTAATCTGTTTGCCACCAATATTCCATTCTTTTATGTTCGCGGAAATCATGAATTGAGAGGAACTTTCTCTCATGAATTTATGCGCTATTTTCCTACTTCGACGGGGATGCCTTATTATACATTCCGTCATGGCCCGGCATTTTTTATTGTGCTCGACGGAGGTGAAGATAAAACAGACAAGGATATCCGTTATTACGGTATGGCTGATTTTGACGAATATCGCCGCGAAGAGGCTGCGTGGTTAAAAGAGGTAGTTACGGGAGAGGATTTTAAATCGGCACCCTATAAAATCGTATTGATGCATATGCCTCCGGCTCATAATGAGAAAGGGTGGCATGGCGTAAATGAGCTGAGAAAACACTTCTTGCCCATTCTGAATGAGGCGGATATTGATCTGATGCTGAGCGGACACGATCATCGGTTGTCTGTTTTGGAACCGAATACCGGCGGATTTAAGTTTCCGGTGCTTATTAATTCGAATCAATATAAGGTAAACCTGATAATTGAGCAGAACAAAATGAGCGCGGAAATCGTTGACAGGACAGGTAAAAATATTAAATCACTCCATTTCGATAAATAACATCCTATTTTATGTCGGCAGAACACCATCACCATCATCATGACCATTCGTTTGAG
>JAVWBH010000154.1:5493-7270 GCA_036649595.1 Bacteroidales bacterium | reverse complement strand
GAAAACTCATATTGCCAACGCCGGCAAGTGGGCGCTTTGCTTGTAAAAGATAAAATGATTATTTCCGACGGCTACAATGGTACTCCGGCAGGATTTGAAAACTGCTGTGAAGACCCCGCGGGCAGAACTTATCCTTATGTATTACATGCTGAAGCGAATGCCATCACCAAAGTGGCAAAATCAAATAACAGCAGCGAGGGTGCAACGATGTATGTTACATCATCGCCCTGTATCGAGTGTGCAAAGCTAATTATCCAGTCAGGAATAACCAGGGTGGTATATGCCGAAAACTATCGCCTCGACGATGGTGTACAACTATTGCGCCGGGCTAAAATTGAAGTAGTATTTATTGATATTAACGAATAATATATCATGAGCAGTAACAAGGGAAAATTTGTATGGATGCCGGTTTTACTGGCATTGGCGGTGATCTTAGGTATCTATATTGGCAAAATCGTTAATCAGGACCCGATCGGTATGGCTTTACAGAAAAGACAAACCAGCAAGATCGATATGCTACTCAATACCATCCAAAATCAGTATGTCGATTCTGTCAATACCGAAAAACTCGTGGAGGATGCTATCCCTACTATTGTAAACGAGCTTGATCCTCATTCTGTTTATATTCCGGCTAAAGACCTGGAAGCAACAAACGAAGAGCTTGAAGGCAGTTTCAGCGGTATCGGCGTTTCTTTTAATATTCAGAACGATACTATTATGGTTATCAGTGTAGTACCGGGCGGTCCGTCTGAAAAAATCGGACTGATGGCGGGCGACCGTATTGTACAAATTAATGACTCTGCATTTACCGGCAAAGACGTAACCAATGAACGGGTTATGAAAACCTTACGCGGGCCGAAAGATTCGCAGGTAAAAGTAGGTATCAAACGAAATACGGCAAAAGAAATTCTTTCTTTCGACATTACCCGCGGCGACGTTCCGGTAAATAGCATTGATGCAGCATATGTAATTGACAATAAAACCGGATATATCAAAATCAGTAAATTCGGCCGTACTACCTATAATGAATTCGTAAGCGCTCTTGCCAAACTAAATAAAGAGGGAGCGAAAGAATACATTATCGACCTCCGCGGAAATTCGGGCGGATATATGGATATGGCGATCAATATGGTAAACGAATTTTTACCTAAAGATGAACTGATTGTATATACCGAAGGTAAAGCATTACCGCGAAATGAGGCTTTCTCGAACGGTACAGGAGCATTTCAGAATGCACCGCTTACGGTATTGATTGATGAATGGTCTGCTTCTGCCAGTGAAATTTTTGCTGGTGCGATACAAGATAATGACCGGGGTACGATTATTGGCCGCCGTTCATTTGGTAAAGGACTGGTACAACAGCAAATTCCGTTTAGTGACGGGTCGGCACTTCGTTTGACAATCGCACGCTATTATACACCATCCGGACGCAGCATCCAGAAAGAGTATAAACTGGGTAAAGGAGAAGATTACGGAATGGATATTATCAACCGCTATTCACATGGTGAATTCTATTCGAAAGACAGTATTCACTTAAACGATTCTCTGAAATATCAGACCCGCATGGGCCGTACGGTTTATGGTGGCGGCGGTATCATGCCGGATATCTTTGTACCAAGTGATACGACCGGTGTAACCTCTTATTTAAACAGTGTAATCAACAGTGGCTTACTTTATCAGTTCGCATTCCGCTATGCTGATGAACAGCGGGAAGAATTGATTAAATACAAAACCTATAATGATCTGATGAATTATCTGAATTCTCAGCCATTACTTG
>JAVWBH010000154.1:3414-5483 GCA_036649595.1 Bacteroidales bacterium | reverse complement strand
ACCTATGCCGAAAGCAAAGGTGTGCGCCGTCGCCCGGTATATATCAATATTTCTAAAAGCATTATCCTTCGCCAGTTGGAATCCTATATTGTTCGCAATATCATGGGAGAAGAAGCTTTCTACCGGACATTCCTGCGAGATGACAATACGCTTAACACAGCTATTGACGTACTAAAGAAAGGGGAGGCTTTCCCGAAAGCACCTGCTAATGAGCAGTAATAAAACTTCGGTGACCATACGGGAAGAAAAGATCCGAATTCGGAAATTATTGGCCGAACGAAAAAAAGAGTATTCTTTTGAATGGAAGCTACAGGCTTCGGAGCTAATTTTTTCCCGTCTGGAAACAACCGAATTATTTCAGCAGGCCGAATGTATCCTTCTGTATCACGCTTTGCCCGATGAGGTACAGACGGCATCTTTTATATCTCGTTGGCATACCCGCAAACAGATCCTGCTACCCGTTGTAGAAGGCGATCATTTATTGATACGCGCTTATCACCCGGATACGCTGATAAAAGGAAGTTATGGCATCTATGAGCCCGCAGGACAAACAATCACCGACCTGTCTAAAATAGACCTTGCAATTATCCCCGGTGTGGGATTTGATAAATATGGTAACAGACTGGGACGGGGAAAAGGGTATTATGACCGCCTACTGCCAACCCTTCGGACACTCCGGATAGGGATTGGATTCAGTTGGCAGGTAATCGAACAGATTCCCACAGAATCGTTTGACCATCCCCTCGACGGAGTTTTTACCGACAATGATTTTTTCTTAAACATTTAAAGCCTTTATATATGGCATTTATTCATGCTGACATGAAATTGAGCGATGTAATCTTTCATGATACAAGTCTCATTCCGGTCATCAACCGTTTTGGCATCCATCTGGGATTGGGTGATAAGACGATTCAGGGAATTTGCGAAGAAAAAAAACTGGATACCGATTTTTTTGTCGCAATCCTGAACACCTTCATCCACGCTAATTATCTGCCGGAAAATAAATTCCGGTCTTTTTGCGCTAACCAGATCGTAGATTATCTGACAAAGACAAACTTATCATACGAACGTTTTTTACTGCCAAACATAGAACGGCATCTAAACTCATTTATTGAGCGCAGCGATCCGGAAAATGGAAATTTGCAGGTATTACGTAAGTTTTTCACCTTGTTTAAACAAGAATTAATTACCCGCATAGAAAAAGACAACAAACAGGTATTTCCGGTTTTACGTAATTTATCAAAACGCTTTAATTCGGAAGAACTCTATCTGAATGTCAAAGAAGAAGAATCGGATGTACTCGAAGAAAAGCTTCGGGACATGAAAAGCATTATGATTAAGCATCTGACCGGAGAATATGACGAAAATTTATGTTATGCCGTACTGATTGCCATTTGTAATCTTGAGAAGGACATTAATCAACATAACCGTATTCGTAACAAGATCCTTTTCCCGTTAGCCGAGGCTCTTAATATGTTGGATTCTTAATATCAGAGTATGACTCAGGAAAAAAAAATAGCCATTGTAACCCCGTGTGCACTTTGTGGACACGGGTTAAAACAAATCCTTTCTGAATTTTTCGGACAAACACACTGCGACGTATTTAATTCTGCAGACGAATTAGTTCATCAACATCCCGACTCCTTCGACCTATACTTTTTATTGGCCGAACCGGTATTGCTGAATTACGATTTTTTCCTTCCGCGGCGCAATAAGACAATCATTCTTACGGAACAGAGTAATCCGAGTGCCGGATTTATCACTCTGCGCATGCATACAGATCTGAGCTCTTTCGTCGATTCACTTCAGGAAGTTCTCGACAAAACAATATCTGCCACTAAAGGGGAGACTCAGGAAGAACTATCAGGCCGCGAAGTGGAAGTTCTGAAACTTATCACCCGCGGCCTGATTAATAAAGAAATTGCTGATGAGCTTTGCATCAGTTTAAATACGGTTCTCACGCATCGTAAAAACATTACATCGAAACTCGGTATCAAAACTGTAAGCGGACTCACTTTTTATGCCATGATGAATGGTTATATCGATTAAGAACAAACCTTTACCACTCC
>JAVWBH010000154.1:2160-3404 GCA_036649595.1 Bacteroidales bacterium | reverse complement strand
TCCGATACTCCGGGTTCCATTAATTTTTATTTCCAACGGCTTTTCAAATTTTACAACTCTGACATTTTTTGTTTCAAAAACAGCCGGCATCGAATCGAGTATCTCCTGCCCGATATGACCTTCATTCAACCGCATTGTAAAATATCCGACTCCGAAAGAGGTCATATTCTGAAAGAAGTGAGTACCCTGGCTCGGTTCTACCCTGTAATTTGAAAGTGCCGTTTCTACGATCAGACGCGCCTGCGAAATATGTGGCCACTTAACAGGGATCCCCAAGAAATAATCTTCCGATCCCCAACGCCCAGGCCCCATCAGCACATAGTTTTCTTTTGATTCGATGAATTCATCGTTAATCTCCTCTATTTCTCGCGCGATAGCCGAATTCTTTGACGACGTAAAATCAGCGGTCTTCACATATACTACATACCGGATATCCTGTATCAGCCCGTGGCCAAGTGCCTGAGAAGAATAGATCAGCGTTTCTTCGGGTTTTATATGCATGATATCGTCATCCTGCATCTCTTTCGTATCGACAATCGGACGAATCTGAAGCCAGTACAGCACTCCTTCCCCACTTTTGTCATTCAGATTTACAGCAAACTCTATCTCTATCGGACGCCCCATTTCCGCTGCTCCTAAACGCAGAATATCCTTTACCATATCGGGTAACGGAAATAAACTGCCACGCAGAATATGAGAGAAAGTAACCACTTTGCGCCCCCTATCATAATAACCGTCACGGATCATCATATCATAAGGATCGTATGTCGACACCAATTGCCGGATCGAGTCATCTTTTTCCGCATCTTTAATCGTCAGGCGCAGCAGATTAGCTCCGTCATCCACCGATATTTCTTCGCCCAGCGACTTCATATCGAGTGCATAGAATTTGGTCTGTGTATCACGCAGAGCCAAATCAAGCGTACTGGTTTGCAAAACATTAGCAGGCCATGCAGGAGAAAACCGCAAAGTAACACCCCCGTCTACAATATATTTACCTAATCCGATGGCGATATTCGCAATGCCGTCTTCCGGCTTTTCATTGTTGATCGGATAATAATTTAACGACCGGGCGACTCCCGAAAAAGAAGGATAATAATGATCGTTATACTGCGTACCTACCACTTCTTGCAAGATAATCGCCATTTTTTCCTGATCGATCACATTACTGGTCGCCGTCATATACGCCTTGCTCCCCTTATAGAATACAGAAGCGTATACCGCTTTGATAGAATCACTGACCA
>JAVWBH010000154.1:1022-2150 GCA_036649595.1 Bacteroidales bacterium | reverse complement strand
CTCATACTTATCTTCCAGACAAGGAATCATATAGGTAGAGTATACGCCAGCAAACGGCTGGTAATGCGAATCTTCAAGTAAGCTCGAAGACCGGATAGCAATCGGAGCCTTTACCACGTCGAAAAATGCAAGAAAATCCTGAATCAAATCACGCTTAAGTTTTCCTTTCAGGAAATAACGCAGAATCTCTTCATCGGGCAGATCAGAAAGCCCCACCTGGTAGAGGTTATTCGCATCCATAAAGTCATCAAACAAATCGGTACACAACACCAGCGTTTTCGGAATCGTAACCGAAGCCCCGTTATACATTTCAAGTGTGGGATTATGCTTGATCAAAGAGTCTATAAAAGCAAGTCCGCGACCTTTACCGCCCAACGACCCTTCGCCGATACGGGCAAAATTAGAATACCGGTCGAATTGTCCGCGTCGGAATTCGGCAACGACTCCCCTGTTTTTCATTTTCCGATATTGTACGATCGAATCAAAAATCACCTGTCTGATCTCGGCGGCATGCGAGATATCGCCAAACTGACGGCGGCGTAAAAACTCGGCCAGAGGAAACATGGCACGAGAATAAAGCCAGCGGGAAATATGATTACGCGTACCGTGATAATACAAAGAGTTATCCGGTATTGTAAAGATTATATCCTGCAATTCTTTCAGGGTATGTACAGCGGCAATTTCCTGCCCCGTTTCCGGATTGATAAATACAAAGGCGCCGAATCCGAAATTACGCATAATCGTATTGCGCAAGTCAACAGGCAATTTTCGTGATTGCTTATCCAGAAAACAAGCATTCAACCGAACCGCATCCTTACTGTTTTCTGCTTCGGTTGATTGCATGATGATAGGCAGAAACTCATCATACTGCCGTACATACTGGCAAAATTCAATACCGGCCCGTCTGTTCATCTCTTCATGCTGACGGAAACTCACATCCGAAATGATTCCGAGCATATTATTTTTATACTTCTCATATATCTGAGTCGCCTCTTCATAATTACGTGCCAGCAAAATTTTTGGCCGGCCGCGCATACGCAACATATGCTGATGCTCATTCAATGCTTCGGTCGAAAAGATCAGCGATTGCTTTAGAACGAACTTATACAAATGAGGCAAAATCGATGA
>JAVWBH010000154.1:0-1012 GCA_036649595.1 Bacteroidales bacterium | reverse complement strand
AGAATCTTCTACCAGTAAAATAACCTGAACTCCTACCGATTCTACATCCTGCTCTACATTCATTTTATCTTCAATTAGCTTAATGATTGCCAATAGAAGATCGGTATTACCCAGCCAGCTGAAAATATAATCAATGCAGGATAAATCATCACTACCTAACTTTTCGTAAATCTGCCGGGAAAAAGGAGTAAGTACAACAAACGGGATAATCGGATAGAGCTCTTTTATAGTACGCGCCAAATCAAAAATTTCATGCTTTTCGGAAGAAGGCATCGCTATAACCAGATCATAGCGTTTACTGCTTAATTCTTCCAGAGCCTCCTTTTCATTGGTCACCTGTGTAAATCGGGGCGGATAACGGAGGTTCAATTGCACATATTCAAAAAAAATACGTTCATCAACCCTGCCGTCATCTTCGAGCATAAAAGCGTCGTATTTGCTTGCAATTAGTAAGACATTATAGATACGCGATTGCATTAAGTTAGCAAAAGAGGTATCCTTGAAATACAAATGCGTAAATAACGGATTATTTTTAGACATACATAAGCGTTTTTACTGACAAATTGCCAATATTTTTATTTAAAAAATAATATACAAAAAGTTTGTAATTTGGTTTAAAGTTTTAATTTTGCAATATACACATTTACAAAAAAATGACGATATGAATATTGAACAAATCATTGCTTCTCTTGAAGCTAAGCACCCGGGAGAATCAGAGTATCTGCAGGCAGTTAAAGAGGTTCTTATTTCAATCCAAGACATATATAACGAACACCCTGAATTTGAAAGAGCGCGAATTATTGAACGTTTGGTTGAACCGGACCGTATTTTCACTTTCCGCGTAACATGGACAGACGACAAAGGAATGGTACAAACAAACCTGGGATACCGGGTACAGTTTAACAATGCCATCGGGCCTTATAAAGGAGGTATCCGCTTCCATGCATCTGTAAACCTTTCTATTCTGAAGTTTCTGGGATTTGAGCAAACATTTAAAAATGCCCTTACTACT
>JAVWBH010000153.1:2905-7270 GCA_036649595.1 Bacteroidales bacterium | reverse complement strand
ATCCGTTATGCCGAAGTATTGCTTAATTATGCAGAGGCTCTGAATGAGCTGGACGGTACTTATAATATTTCTTCGTGGGACGGTTCTGAATCGTATGTTATCGGGCGAAATACGACAGAGATGAGCAGCGCTGTTTCGCAGATTCGCATTCGTGCCGGACTGCCTGATTTCGATGAGAGTATTTATGCGAATAAAGAGGCATTCCGAAAAGCCTTGAAGAGAGAACGACAGATCGAACTTTTTGCAGAAGGCCATCGCTACTATGATTTACGCCGTTGGAAAGATGCTCCGGTAGAAGAAGCCACTCCTATTTACGGCTGTAACATGAATATGGAATCCCTGCAGAAGGATCTGTTTTATTTGCCAACGGTGATTCCTTCTTTACCAACGGTATTTGTTGATAAAATGTATTTCTGGCCGATAGCACATGATGAATTGCGTAAAAACCGGAAATTGACACAAAATCCCGGATGGACTTATTTTGATTAATAAAAAACAGATATCATGAAGATTAAATATATACGTTTGATAATAGCTTTATCTGCTATTGTGTTCTGTTCATCTTGTAATAATGAGTGGGAAGATGAATTATTCCAGCACTATGTTTCATTTACAAAAAATGGTGTCGCGGATGTTTACGTGCGGTATAAACCGGATGGTAAAGTTTCCTATCAGTTGCCTTTGGTGGTCAGCGGATCAAATAAAAATCAGAAAAACCTGAATGTACAGGTTGCTCTGGGTACCGATACGTTGCCGATTCTTAATTTCGAACGATTCAGAAAGCGGGAGGATCTTTATTTCATGGAGCTCGATGAGCAATATTATACCATACCCGAAGCGGTTGTAAATATTCCCGCCGGATCATGTAATGGTTTGTTGAATATTGATTTTTCTTTAAAAGATATCGATCTGGTAAGAAATCATGTATTGCCGCTTATCGTTGCTGAAGGCAGTAATTACCTGCCTAATAACCGGAAACACTACCGGCGTGCCATATTGAATATTATCCCTTTTAATGATTATTCGGGTACCTATTCTGCTACCAACGGATACATTTATGACCGTACCCGTCCTGATGGCGAACAAACGCCATTGGTTATGAATACTCGTATAACAAGAGTTGTGGACGAAAATTCAATCTTCTTTTATGCCGGAGCAACCGATGAGGATTTACAGGATCGTACCGTATATAAAATTGTAACGAAGTTTATTCCGGACGACGAAAAAAATGAGAGTGGCAAATTAGAATTGTCGGCTCCGGATGCCTCGATTGATTTTCAGCAGAAATCTGCCACATATAAGATTGTGAAAGAAATGGATGCAACGATTCCATACCTTGAGCATACGTATATTACGTTGAATATGGAATATTGGTATGATGATGTTTCGAACCCGCAGTTTCCTTTGCATTATAAATTTGTAGGATCAATGACATTGGAGCGGAAACGTAATATCTTGATTCCGGATGAAGATCAGTCTTTCATGTGGTAAATTGAAGCTGAAATAGGCCAAACCCGGACTATTTCCCAATAGATACAGAAAGAGGGCATGCCAAAAAAGCATGCCCTCTTTCTGTATTCCTGTACCCTGTTTTAAAATGCCCTGTACCCAGCTTGAAAAACCGTCCGGAGTGGATCTCCGCAGCTGATGCAAACCCCGCTATAGGACGATATAAAAGAGAGTAAGGTGAACGTGATTTTTAATCGATTGGGGGGGCGGTACATCTAATTGACGGCATAACCATAGAAGACTTAATCCCGTACTCCTGACGTTTGGTAGCCATCCGGCCTGAATTGGTCGTTTTTTGATGTTTATTGAATAATATCTTGTAGTTAATTGAGATGTAAAAATGAATCTTTGTCTTATAAGTTAAAAAAGAGTAATGCATCTCGGTTTGTATGAGATGAGTATCTCTGGTTATCCTAATGATTTGAAGATGGAAAAAAAAGCGATTTGTCAGATTTTAGTAGCTACCGGTGCCCTGGCGTTTCCCGGTTATGCGCAGGCAAAAAAAGATACGCGTCCCAATATTATCGTTATTCTGGTTGATGATCTCGGATATTCCGATTTGGGGTGTTACGGGGGAGAGATCCATACCCCGCATATTGATGGGTTAGCAGAGAAAGGGTTACGTTTTACTCATTTTTATAATGCGAGCAGGAGTTGTCCTACACGGGCCTCTTTGTTGACCGGTTTGTATCAGCATCAGGCGGGTATCGGACGTATGACATTTAATCAGAATTTACCGGGCTATCGGGGGACCTTGACCCAAAATGCCGTGACCATTGCAGAGGTCGTAAAAGATGCCGGATATCATACGGGAATGATCGGGAAATGGCATGTTGCGGAAACTCCTTTGAAGAAAGATCAGCGGGACTGGCTGAATCATCAGGTGTTTTACGATGATTTTGCCGACAAGAAGAATTATCCGGTTAACAGGGGATTCGACCGGCATTACGGAATAATTTACGGAGTGGTGGATTATTTCGACCCTTTTAGTTTGGTAAACGGCGAAGAGCCCGTAGTATCTGTACCTGAAGACTATTATATTACGGATGCCTTGTCAGACAGTGCGGTGGCATATGTCGACAGCTTTGCCGAAAAAGAGAATCCGTTTTTCCTGTATCTGGCATATACAGCCCCACACTGGCCTTTACATGCCCTTCCGGAAGATATTGCTAAATATGAGAATACCTATAAAGTGGGGTGGGACGCTATCCGTAACCAACGCTATCAACGGATGAAGGAGATGAATCTGTTTGCGGGTCAGCAAGGCGATTTTCTTTCGGAACGTTATTTTAAAGACCGCTGGGAAGATAATCCCACACAAGAGTGGGATGCCCGCGCCATGGCGGTACATGCAGCAATGGTTGACCGCGTGGATCAAGGGATCGGACGACTGATCGAAACGCTGAAAGCAAATAAACAGCTGGATAATACCCTCATTTTATTCCTTTCGGATAACGGGTGCAGTGATGAGAACTGCCAGAATTATAGTGAAGGTGAAAATGACCGTCCGGACAGAACGCGCAACGGTGAAAAAATTATTTATCCCCGCAAGAAGGAGGTGCTGCCCGGCTCTCAAACCAGTTATGCTTCTGTCGGACCGAAATGGGCCAATGTGGCGAATACTCCTTTTCGTTTCTGGAAAGCCCGCTCTTATGAAGGCGGGATTTGTACGCCAATGATTGCTTTTTGGCCGAATGGCATCAAGCAGAAAAAGGGAAGTGTGACACAGGAACTGGGGCATGTGATCGATTTGATGGCAACGTGTGTTGATGTGGCTCAAACAAATTATCCCTCCGATTATAACGGGAATCCGATTATACCGATAGAAGGGAAGAGTCTGCTTCCGGTATTTAAAAACAAAAAGCGCGCGGGGCATGACGCAATCGGTTTTGAACATTTTCGGGAAAGGGCGCTCATCGGATCAGACAAATGGAAAATCGTTAAACCCGGCGATAAGGCTCCCTGGGAATTATATGACTTGAATACCGACCGGAGTGAACAAACCGATCTGGCAGAGAAATATCCCCGGAAAGTAGCGGCGATGGTCGTAAAATATGAACAATGGGCCAATCGCTGTTTGGTTGAGCCGCATCCCTGATTGGAAATAAAAGATTTTACTGACAGATAAGCCTTAAAATTAGATATATATGAAAAACAGGAAGAAGGTATTTACAACACTAGTGGGTACCGCATTCGGTATTTATTGTTCTGCTCAGGGATTGCAATTGCAAAAAGATTTTATGACTCCTCCCGAGAGCGTTAAAACCGGTGTGTACTGGTATTGGATGTGTGGCAATATTTCGAGTGAAGGTGTTGTAAAAGATCTTGAAGCCATGAAGCGTGTAGGTATTAACCGTGCTTTTATCGGGAATATTTATTTTGATCCCTATGAAGGCGGACGCACGGTCAGGTTGATGAGTGACGAATGGTGGAATGTGACGCATACTGCTTTGAAAAAGGCCTCTGAGCTGGGAATTGAGATCGGAATATTTAATTCTCCGGGCTGGACACAGGCTGGAGGTCCGTGGGTGAAGCCGAATGAAGCGATGCGTTATCTTACTTCGTCGGAAGTACGGGTAAGCGGGCCGCAGACTCTCTCCGTCCAGCTCGAAAAACCTGCTTCCGAATTCGAAGATGTACGGGTGGTTGCCTATCCGGCTCCGAAAGATGACCGCCTGATTGTCAATCAGTCAAATGCACAGATAACCGTATCGCCAGCTCTTCCGGATGCCACAAAAATGTTTGACGGTGATAAATTGTCGGGGACAGGACTGCCTGAAAATACCGATGTGGATATTCGTATCAAAACGGATCGCCCCTTTATGGCCCGGAGTCTGACAATCTATCCGACACATT
>JAVWBH010000153.1:0-2895 GCA_036649595.1 Bacteroidales bacterium | reverse complement strand
AAAGGGGATGTGTATGAAACGATTTCCGAATTTATGATTGACTGGCATTTTCTGGATCTTATCGTTGGATTCCAGCCGTTTGCCCCGATTGCCATTTCATTAGATGGCACAGAGGCACAGGAGTTTGTTTTAGAGGTCAGAAACCGGCGAAACGAAGGCGGAATTGCAGAGATTGAGCTTTCTGCTGCTCCCCGGGTAGAAAATTATGCGCAAAAAACGCTGGCGAAAATGTGCCAGGATCCGATGCCGCTTTGGGATCATTATATTTGGCGTCGACAGCCGGAGGTAAATGATCCGGATGTAACGGTCGCCCCGGCGAAGGTATTGGATATTTCTGAATATATGACTTCCGACGGCAATCTTAACTGGGATGTGCCGGCTGGTGAATGGGTGATTATGCGTACCGGCATGACTCCGACCCGGGTTACCAATAATCCGGCCGGACCGGACGGCACCGGGTTGGAAATCGATAAAATGAGCAAGAAGCATGTAGCAACTCACTTCGACGCTTTTATCGGGAAAATATTAGAACGTATTCCGGCACAAGACCGCAAAACATTTAAGATGGTCGTACAAGATAGTTACGAATCGGGCGGAGAAAATTTTACGGATAACTTCTTGTCGTTGTTTAAAGAGCGGTATGGGTACGATCCGCTCCCTTTTTTACCTGTTTATTTTGGTAAAGTAGTTGGTACACAAGATCAGTCCGACCGGTTTTTATGGGATATGCGCCGTCTGGTAGCCGATAAAATAGCGTATGATTATGTAGGCGGATTCCGGGAGATGTGTCATAAATACGGTTTGCGCACATGGCTCGAAAATTACGGGCACTGGGGATTTCCTTCTGAATTTCTGATGTACGGCGGCCAGTCGGATGAAGTGGCCGGTGAATACTGGCTTCCCAACGCACATACGTCATGGGAGAATAATCTGGGGCAGATAGAAAACCGCGCCGCTTCGTCGTGTGCGCATATTTATGGAAAGAAACTGGTTACCTCCGAGTCGAATACGAGCGGTGCACCAGCGTTCTCTCGTGT
Organism: Bacteroidales bacterium; assembly: GCA_036649595.1. GTDB lineage: Bacteria > Bacteroidota > Bacteroidia > Bacteroidales > JAUNSR01 > JAUNSR01. The sequence goes on along the minus strand of JAVWBH010000153.1, from coordinate 1,858 downwards.
GCCGGCAGATGCGAAGCAACGGACGGACAAATATTTTTCGGAGGGTATAAACAGTACGTTACTGCACGTTTATATACATCAACCCGATCTCGACCGGTATCCGGGTACAAATGCCTGGTTCGGAACCGAATTCAACCGGGCGAATACCTGGTTTTCACATATCGATTTGTTTATCGATTACACGAAGCGGTGTAATTACATGTTGCAACAGGGGCTGAACATGGCCGATGTAGCTTATTACATCGGCGAAGATACACCGAAAATGACGGGTGTTCAGGATCCGGCACTTCCGGCGGGCTATCAGTTTGACTATATTAATGCCGAAGTGATTCTGCGCGATGCGACGGTAAAGAATAAAATGATTACGTTACCTCACGGAACTACTTACCGGGTATTGGTTTTGCCGAAAGTTAAAACAATGCGGCCCGAAGTGCTTGCGAAGATTAAACAACTGGTTGCGGCGGGGGCAACGGTACTTGGGCCGGCTCCCGTTCACTCTCCCAGCCTGCAGAATCAGCCGGAAGCCGATCGTGCAGTCGGGCAAATGGCAAAGGAGCTTTGGCGTGATGTAGACGGGATTCGGAAAACTTCGGCATCGTATGGAAAAGGAATGATTTTTGACGGTGTTTCGCTGGAAGAGGTTTTTCTTAAAACAGGGTGTGTGGAGGATTGTAAGATTCCGGCAGAAAACCCGGTATTATTCGGTCATCGCAGGGTGAATAAAACGGATATCTATTTTTTGACAAATCAGGATGAAGCGGTTCAGCATGCCGATATCGCCTTTCGGGTGAAAGGGATGCAACCTGAATTATGGAACCCTGTCAATGGTACAATACGCGACTTGCCGGAGTTCAGAACAATGGGTGAAACCACTGTCGTTCCGATTGTTTTGCAGAAATATGAAAGTGCCTTCATCGTATTCCGCAAAAAAGGGAAACCGGTTGCCGGAGCCGAAAACTTCCCGGCTCCTGTTGAAACCATACCGCTCAATACGCCTTGGAATGTTGATTTTCGCGGAGTACTGACTAATCCGGAACCAGTGCGGCTGAATCAGCTACAGGATCTTGCCGCTTCTGATATCGATGCAGTTAAATATTTCTCGGGGAATATGGTTTATACCACAACATTCGATTTTGATCCGGGCATGGCAAACGGAAAGAGTGTATCTCTTGACTTGGGTGAGGTAAGGGATATGGCCAAAGTCTGGGTGAATGACCGCTACGCGGGAGGTGTCTGGACGGCTCCTTATCGTGTGGATATTTCGGATGTTCTAAAATCCGGATCGAATGTGGTTCGGGTAGAAGTGGTAAATACCTGGGTAAACAGACTGATCGGCGATAGTGCATTGCCTCGGGACAAAAGGGAAACATGGGTAGGCATGAGCCCGTATTCGCCCGACTCTCCGTTGCCGTCGTCCGGGTTGAAGGGGCCTGTAAAACTGCAGTTAACCCCCGTTTATTAGACGTGAATTTTGAAGTGCCCCCGAAAGTTTTTTTATTTGACTTGCGGGGGTATTTCTGTTTTTGGTGTTTTTTTCCGAATCAGAATACAATCCGATAAATTCGGTATCCAATGTATATAGTAAAGCGAAGCTAAAAGGGGACGCCACAAGAAACAGATACGAAGCTGCAAATGGTTTTAAGACCTATAAAACAGACGTTGTTTTTTTGTTTTTAAGCGGACGGATATCCGGGAGGGGAGCTTAAATTCGAACTCCCAAAAAGTAAAAATCTTCTGATACATTTGTTAATCAAAATAATCACACTATTTTTGCATTCCAAAAATTAGTTCCGATTAGACTCTCAAATTTAAACTATTCAGAGTTTCAAATTGTTGGAGTTGAAAGGATATTGAGCCA
>JAVWBH010000152.1:7059-7299 GCA_036649595.1 Bacteroidales bacterium | reverse complement strand
TCCCTGTATTTTTTCGTTCGAATGAATTCGGTACACATCACCGATGCGTTCTAGCCTTCCGGTAGAGAATTCCGGTGTATGCCGGTTTTTAAAGGTGATTTCACCAATTTGAGTCTCTTCTCCCCATGGGTTGTCTGTGATAAAACTGAAAGCACCCAGATTCAAAACATTTCCGTATTGAGTCTCCGGATTATATCCCTGAGATACATAGACGATGTTTTCGTTGATATCTTTTTTAAC
>JAVWBH010000152.1:6020-7049 GCA_036649595.1 Bacteroidales bacterium | reverse complement strand
AGGGGCCTCCGCTTAGTCCCAGGCCTTTGCGCTGGCCAATGGTGTGAAACCAGAATCCTTTATGTTTGCCAATAACTTTACCGGTTTCAAACTCAACGATATTACCCGGCTGTTCGCCCAGATAGCGACCGATAAAATCATTGTAATTGATTTTTCCCAAGAAACAGAGTCCCTGAGAGTCTTTGCGCATGGCACTCGGAAGCCCTTGCTCGGCTGCCAGGCGGCGCACTTCGCTTTTTTGCAGATCGCCGATCGGGAACATCAGCTTCTGTACCTGCATATAGCTAATCTGTCCTAAGAAATAGGTTTGGTCTTTGTGATGGTCGGCTGCGGTAGAAAGGTAGGTTTTTCCGTCTATTTCCGTTGTGGTAGCGTAATGTCCGGTAGCGATCTTATCGAACTCATGCCCCCATTTTTGTTCGAAACAGCCGAACTTGATCATCTTATTACACATCATATCCGGGTTCGGAGTCAGTCCGCGTCGCACATTTTCGATTGTGTAACTAACCACATTTTCCCAATACTCGTCATGCAGGGATACAATTTCAAATTTACATCCGTATTTCCGGGCAATATAACGTGTAATCTCAATATCTTCTTCAGCAGGGCAGTCAATGTAACCGTCTTTGTCTTCCATTCCGATTCGGATATAAAAGATAGTGGGATCGTATCCCATCTCTTTCAGACGGTAAACTACGACAGAGCTGTCAACTCCTCCTGAAACTAATGCTGCAATATTCATTTATGTATCATTTATTTTATAACATCAAGGTATAAATGCGCCCTTTATATACCCCATTTGGGGTCTCTCAACTTTAGGTGAGTTATGGCGATTTCATTTATGTATCATTTATTTTATAACATCAAAGTATAAATGCGCCCTTTATATACCCCATTTTGGGTCTCTCAACTTTGAGTGAGTTATGGCGATATCATTTATATATCTCTTTTTTATGGGTTGCAAAGTTAATCGTTAGGCCTGCGAAGTATTCTGTATTTTTGATAAATAATAAGAATATACCGTTTGCT
>JAVWBH010000152.1:0-6010 GCA_036649595.1 Bacteroidales bacterium | reverse complement strand
GAAAACAACAAATTGGGTGAAAGAATCACTTAAAACAGAGATTTAAATGAGAATCAAATAGTTGTTTAATTTAAAAAAAATAAATTTGCCCCTTGGAAAATTAAAAGAAGTCCGAGTGTAGCCTGATGATAGGTGAGACCCGACTTTTATTTTTTAATCACAAATACAATCTAGTATGAAGAAAAAAAATGTATTGATCTTAAGTGCTTTGGCAGGAGGTTTTACTTTCCAGGCGGCCGCTCAGGATCAATTAGCAAACTCCGGGTTTGAAATCTGGGAAACCAAAAAACAATCAACCATTTGGGTTTCAGATGGATTAACCGTCGGAGAGGAACCGGTTCAGTGGAATTCGTTTCTGACAGCAGGATCCTTTTTTTCGCCGATGACAACCCTGTTCCATTTCGCGAATAATCAATTGGCAAAGTCGGATGATGTGCGTCCGGGGTCGGCCGGTTTAAGTTCTGCCCGTTTGTTTTCGACAGAGATTATGGGTATTGTTGCAAACGGTAATCTAACTACCGGAACCATCCATATGGGAAGTATGACCCCAAGCGATCCTACAAATTATAACTTTACCGATACCCGTACCGAAACGGTAGATCAGGAAAACGGAATCATTTATGATCCGGCAGAGCATCGCGTCGCATTTACAGGTCGTCCTGACTCGGTAGAGATCTGGACTAAGTTCGCGCCAACCAAATACGGAAGTGTCGTAGATGGCAATACCGTCCCTTTTGAGGCGCAACTTTCTTTTATATTGCACGCCGACTTTTTGTATAAAGAGCCCCATGCAACAGACGCCGAACAAAAAGAGCATCTGATCGCAAGTGCTTTTATGCATACCGCAAGTACAGAGAATGCATGGCGCCATCTGACCATGGCAATGGATTATGCTGATGCGGCCCGTAACCCAGCTTATTTGCTGGCTTCTTTTACCACGAATAAAAATGCAGGTAAGGGAAGTGGCGGCGACCAGTTGTGGGTGGATGATTTACATTTCATCTATAACACGAAATTACGCTCGATTAAAGTAAACGGAAATTTAATTCAGGATTTTGATGAAGATACTTTTACTTATTATGTAAATAAAGCAGAGGGCGGTGTGCCTGCCCTTGAAAATATACAGGCTGTTCCATACGGAAAAGCGGCAACTGTAAAGAAACAACAAGGTGAGGCCAATGAGGTGTTGCTGATTGTTACCGATGAGACTTCTACAGGCGAAAAGACACGTACCTATACGTTGAAGTTTGTTGATGCAAGTCCGGTACAGCTTTCATTGCAGGTTGCTTCTGCCATAAAATATGCAGAGGTTACAGCACCTGTCGTAACGGGTATTGCCGATTTGTCGGATATCAGTTACATCATCAGCCAGCCGGCATTGATGCAAGTAACCGACGACGGTAAACTACGCGCAGTAGGTTGTGGTACGGTAGATGTAAAAGCTGTTTATAAAGAGGAAGGTAAACCGGCTGTATATTCGAATGTATGCCGTATTGAGATTCAAAAATTGCCATTGATCATCAAGTCTAAAAATGAATACTATAAACGAGGTGGCAGATTACCTGTATATGCGATAATCTATGAAGGATTGTTGGCGCAGGATCAGGATCAGATTCCGAATATATTCAAAGTTGCCCCGTCTGCGACTAGCGAAGTTCAGAAAACATCTCTTCCGGGCGAAGTTTTTGATATCGTAATCAATCCGGGAATCGCTTATAATTATGAAGCGGTAGCGGCTGCAGAAGTAGCTACGGTTACCGTAGAGAAAGCTGATCTGAAAGTAACCGCTAAGAATATGTCTCGCGGAGAAGGAATGGAAAATCCGAAGTTTGCTTATACATATTCAGGGTTTGTCAATGGGGATAAAGAAAATACGCCGGGCGTACTACAGTCATTGCCGGTCATTACTTGTGATGCCCCTAAAGATGCAAAAGCCGGGGAGATCTATAATATCCAGATTTCGGGAGTTACCGCCGCACTTTATAATGTCATTCATGTACATGGTAAACTGACGATTAAGAAAAATCCGGATGCACTTGTTGTTACTCCGGTAGAAGAGCAGACGTATGGCAACGATCAGTTCACGATTACGGCAACCGGCGGATATAAAGATGCAAAATACAAATATTCTTCATCCAATTCCAAAGTGATCTCTATTAATAATTTGACAGGAGTGGCAACGATTAAAGGTGCCGGCGAAGCGGTTATAATCGTGAAAGTAGCAGAGACACCCGAGTATATGCCTGCAACCGATACGCAGGTAACGGTGTCTGTAAAGAAGGCTCCTCTTACTATTACGGCTAAAAGTTACACACGTTTGGTGGGCGAGACTAATCCTGAATTCGAACTGGAATATGCCGGTTTCGCATACGAAGAAGATGCCGCGAAAGTATTCCCGACATTACCGGTAGCCGTTTGCACTGCAGACGAAAATTCAGGAATGGGTAATTATCCGATCGAGATATCACCGGTAACTGCCGCAAACTATGATGTGAAATTAGTGAACGGAGTTTTAACGGTAAGCGGCACTGACGCGATCGATACCGTTGGTAATACATCGATTGCTGTATTCTTTGCAGATGGAGCTATCCGTATCAAAGGAAATGTGAATAATGAACTTGTTTCGATATTCGATATTGCAGGTCGTATTATTGCCCGGAGCAACGATGCTGAATTGGTGGTAAGCGAAGGTATTCGTCCGAATGAGCTTTACCTGATCAAGGTTGGCAATGAAACAACACGAGTATTGACCAAGTAAGTCAAAACAGATAAAACGAAAAATCCCCGGACATAAATTACGTCCGGGGATTTTTTATTGGATAACAAAAAAATTAGTCGATGATAATCGGTTCAACTTTCGGTACCAATAGTTTCATTACCGACCAACCGATCAGGTAAGCTACACCACAAATACAGAAGATGATGAAATAACCAGATTCGATACCTTCGAATCCCATGAATTTCATGTTTGTTGTCTGAGCGTGGTCAAACAATAAACCAGAACCTTTATTGATAAGGAATGAACCTACACCTCCGGCCATACCACCGATACCGGTGATTGTTGCGATAGCCGATTTCGGGAACATATCACCGATTGTAGAGAAGATATTTGCCGACCAAGACTGGTGAGCAGCACCTGCAATACCGATAATAATGGTAGGAACCCAGATTGAATATGATCCCAGAGGCTGAGCCAACAGAGCAAGAAGCGGGAAGAATGCGAAGATTAACATCGCACGCATACGTCCTGCATATGGTTCCATACCTTTTTTGTCAACGAAGAAAGTAGGAAGGTAACCACCTGCGATAGACAACATCGTGATCATATAAAGAACAAAGATATAAGGAGCACTCTGTGTTGAGTCAAGACCATATACTTCGCTGAAATAAGCAGGAGTCCAGAATAAGAAGAACCACCATACACCGTCGGTCATAAATTTACCGAAAGCAAAAGCCCAGGTCTGTTTGAAAGAGAAACATTTTGCGAAAGAAAGTTTCTTAGGCTCAACGTCTACATTCTGGTATTCGGCAGGATTTTCCTGATCTTGGTTGATATAATCAAGTTCGGCTTTATTTACAAATTTCGATTCAGTCGGTTTGTTGTAAACGAAAATCCAGATACCCATCCAAAGGAAACCTAACGCACCGATGATGATGAACGCCATTTCCCATCCAAATAATTTGGCGATGAAAGGAATCGTTACCGGAGCAGCCAAAGCACCTACTGTAGCACCTGCATTGAAGATACTGGTAGAGAAGGCACGGTCTTTTTTAGGGAAGTATTCTGCTGTCGTTTTGATTGCAGCCGGGAAGTTACCGGCTTCACCTACAGCTAATACGAAACGAGCGAAAATAAACAAGCTAACGCTGATGAAAGCGATCTTAGAAGCCAGTTCTGTTCCTGCAGCTACATTGCGAAGTGCATCCGCATCAGGAAGTCCGACCATCCATTCAGTTGCAACACCACAGATTGCGTGAAGACAAGCTCCTAATGACCAAACGCCGATTGCCCAAAGGTATCCTTTTTTAGTACCCATCCAGTCGATGAATTTACCGGCAAAAAGCATTGAAAATGCATATATGATTGAGAAGATTGCGGTAATATTACCGTAATCGTTATTAGTCCAATGGAATTCTGGTGCAATAAAATCTTTCCAGGTTAATGATAATACCTGACGGTCTAGGTAGTTAACGGTTGTGGCGAAAAACAACATCGAGCAGATGACCCATCTGTAGTTTGTCTTTTTCTCATTTGCCCCGTTCAAAGGTGAATTTTTACTCATGTGATTTGAATTGTTTAGTGTTTTTCCTAACTATTTAGAAAAGCAAATAAAGCGCCTTGTCGTAAAAGGCAAAGCGCTTATAATAATGTGATGATAATTAACGCAAAGATGCGATGATAGCCAACGCGTCAGCACATTTCTTAGAAATAGCTGTCCAGTCCTGAGCTTTGATAACATCAGCAGGGAACAGGTTAGAACCCATACCTACACATGTTACACCTGCTTTAATCCAGGCTGAAAGGTTTTCTTCTGTCGGTTCAACACCGCCGGTAACCATAAGTAAAGACCATGGCATTGGCGCTTTCATGTTTTTCACGAAAGAAGGTCCGCCTACATTTCCTGCAGGGAACACTTTACAAAGGTCGCAACCTAATTCCTGAGCGAAACCAACTTCTGAAACCGATCCGCATCCCGGAGTATAAGGGATCAGACGACGGTTACAAACTTTCGCGATTTCAGGGTTGAACAATGGACCAACTACGAAGTTTGCTCCCAATTGGATGTACATTGCTGCTGTCGGAGCATCAACGATTGAACCGATACCCAAAATCATTTCCGGGCATTCTACTGCTGCGAATTTTACCAATTCAGCAAATACTTCCTGTGCGAAGTCGCCACGGTTTGTAAATTCGAATGCACGAACGCCGCCTTCGTAACAAGCTTTCAAAACCTGCTTAGCTACTTCAGCGTCTTTGTGGTAGAATACAGGCACCATTCCGGTTGCCTGCATTGCGTTCAATGTCTGGATTTTTGAAAATCTTGCCATTATTTATTGTATCGTTTAGAATTTCAAATTAACGTTGTACACGGCCTGAAGCGTCACCGCCTGCCAATGCTTCAACTTCTTCTACAGAAACAAGGTTGAAGTCACCATTGATTGTATGTTTCAATGCTGAAGCTGCAACTGCAAATTCCAATGCTTCTCCTTGTGTTGGTTTTGTCAACAAACCGTGGATGATACCACCAGAGAAAGAGTCGCCACCACCTACGCGGTCGATGATCGGATCGATATCGTAACGTTTAGATGTATAGAATTCTTTACCATCGTAAATCATAGCTTTCCAGCCATTGTGTGTTGCTGAGAATGATTCGCGAAGAGTAGATACTACTGTCTGGAAACCAAATTCCTGTGCCATCTGAGTAAAGATGCCTTTGTAGCCTTCTGCGTCTGTGTGACCAGCTTCAACGTCTGCATCCGGTTTGAATCCAAGGCATAGCTCTGCATCTTCCTCATTACCGATACATACGTCAACGTATTGCATCAATGGTTTCATGATTGACTGAGCTTTTTCTTTTGTCCATAGTTTTTTACGGAAGTTCAAGTCAACAGAAACTGTTACACCATGACGTTTTGCCGCTTCACAAGCTAATTTTGTGATTTCTGCAGCTGTGTCAGAGATCGCAGGAGTGATACCTGACCAGTGAAACCAGTCTGCACCTTCCATAATTGCATCAAAATCAAAATCTTCTACAGATGCTTCGGCAATAGCAGAATGTGCACGGTCGTAGATCACCTTACTTGGGCGCATAGATGCTCCTGTTTCAAGGTAGTAGATACCTACACGATCACCACCACGGGCAATGAAATCTGTTTTAACACCGAATTTTCTTAAAGCGTTAACAGCTGATTGACCGATCTCATGTTTTGGTAATTTTGATACGAAGTAAGCTTCGTGACCATAGTTTGCACAGCTAACTGCTACGTTGGCTTCACCACCACCGTAAAC
>JAVWBH010000151.1:0-7372 GCA_036649595.1 Bacteroidales bacterium | reverse complement strand
TCGATAAGGTAAAAGTAGAAATCAGTGGAGATGACTTCCGCGAAGGTCTGACAGCCGTAATCTCGGTAAAAGTATCCGAGCCGCAGTTTGAAGGCCAGACAAAAACAAAATTAGGTAACAGCGAAGTTACCGGTGCCGTAGATCAGGCTGTAGGTGAAGCTTTAGGTCATTACCTGGAAGAAAATCCGAAGCAGGCCCGTGTAATCGTAGACAAGGTGATTCTTGCCGCTACAGCCCGTTTCGCAGCCCGTAAGGCACGCGAAATGGTACAACGCAAAACTCCGATGGGCGGAGGCGGACTACCGGGTAAACTGGCTGACTGCTCTTCTCGTAATCCGGAAGAATGCGAAATATTCCTGGTCGAAGGGGATTCGGCGGGTGGTACTGCAAAACAGGGCCGTCACCGTAATTTCCAGGCTATCCTGCCATTGCGCGGTAAAATCATGAACGTAGAGAAAGCGATGTTCCATAAAGTAATGGACAGCGAAGAGATCGAAAACATGTTTAAAGCGCTTGGGGTACATTTCGGTACTGAAGAGGATATTAAAGAGCTGAATATTGCCAAGCTCCGCTATCATAAGGTAATCATCATGACCGATGCCGATGTCGACGGTAGCCATATCGCAACCTTGCTGATGACTTTCTTCTTCCGCTATATGCGTCCGCTTATCGAAAACGGATATCTGTATATCGCTACGCCTCCTCTTTATCTTTGTAAGAGAGGTAAAACGGAAGAATATTGCTGGAATGAACAGCAACGTCAGCAGTTTATCCTGAAATATGGTAACGGGAATGAGAATTCTGTCCATACACAACGTTACAAAGGTTTGGGTGAGATGAACGCTCAGCAGTTGTGGGAAACCACGATGGACCCAGAACACCGTACTTTGCGCCAGGTAACGATTGAAAACGCAGCTGAAGCAGACCATGTGTTCTCGATGCTGATGGGTGAGGATGTAGAGCCACGCCGCGAATTCATCGAAGCAAACGCAACATACGCTAAGATCGACGCTTAATAAACGATATTTGAACCCTATTTATAAGAGACGCCCCCAAAAGGCGTCTCTTGTTGTTTTAAACCTTTTCGGCTTTTATTCGTCTAATTTTAATATCACATACAAACCGTAAAAAAATGAGATACAGATTTCTGATGATAGCCGTACTGGCGGCCATAACCTGTGAGTTGTTCGCTCAGCAAGTAAAAGGAAAAATAATAGATGCCGACAGTAAGGAACCCCTGGAATATGTGAATGTCGCTTTATTTAAAGAAGGAAATGCCAAATTGGTAAAAGGATCTACGACTGGCGAGCAGGGAGGATTTGAACTGAGCGGTATTGAGAAGGGAAACTACGAACTCCGCATTTCATTTGTTGGATACACCACTTTAAACATACCGGTTGCGCTTACGGCAAAAAAACCGTCGGTAAATCTGGGGAACATCTCTCTGTCTGAAGATAGTAAACAACTAAAAGAAGTACAGATTACCGGACAGCGGTCGCAGATGAAATTTGAGGTTGACAAGAAAGTATTCAACGTAGACCAAAATATTGCCAGCGCGGGAGCTTCGGCATCTGAGGCATTGTCTAATATTCCGTCTGTTACGGTCGATAATGAAGGAAATGTATCCTTGCGCAATAATTCGAGTGTGACGATCTGGATTAACGGGCGTCCGTCGGGATTATCGGAAGACAACCGGGCGCAAATTCTCGAACAACTACCGGCCGAAAGTATCGAATCGATTGAAATCATTACCAATCCGTCTTCGCGCTTTAGTGCGGAAGGGAGTGCCGGCATTATTAATATCGTAATGAAAAAAGAGAAAAAAACCGGTTATTTCGGAGGAGTCAGCGCAAATGCGGACAGCCGCGGAGGATACGGGGCAAGTGCGAATATCAACATGACTTACAACAAAATCGAAGGATACGTAAATATGGGATACCGCAACCGGGAAATGAAAACCACCTCGAATACCGACCGGACCTCTTTTCATAACGGCGACTCCACTTTCCTATCACAAAAAGGAAAAGGGGAAGGAAACGGTGGGGGATTTTTCACCCGCATGGGCTTAACCTACAACTTCTCGAAGAAAGACGTACTCAGTTTTTCAGGATCGGGCATGTGGGGTAATCATGACCGGACCAACAACATCAGCTATTATACGCTTTACCCGGATCTGACCGAAAAAACCAGTAGCCGCCATTCAAAAGAAAAAGGCAACCACGACATGCTGGAAGGATCTGTCGACTATATCCATACTTTCTCGAAGAACAGCGACCTGCGGGCTGCCGTTTCGTACGATTATATGAATATGGGCGGTACCTCATCGTTTACACAGAAAGATCCGCTGAATACATATTACCAGCTCCAGGACAATCCCCGTTTCCGCAAAAACTGGGAGTTTACCCTCGATTATACAAATGCGTGGGAAAACGGGATGAAGGTGGAAGCCGGATACAAAGGCGTACTCAACAAACATGAATCTGAAACGACTACATGGAATGATCTCGAAAAAATCAACGAAGAGATATCGCTGTATAACGACTTTACATACAACGAAAATATACAGGCATTCTATGCCACTCTTTCGGGTAAGGTAAGTAAATTCAACTACATGGCAGGCGTACGCGGCGAATACACCCATTATACAACCGGATCTGCCGGAAAAGAGGGTGCGAACGCGCCAACGGATTATACCCAGAATTATTTCGACCTGTTTCCGAGCGCATTCGTTTCATATGCATTACCGAAAGGAAATGAGCTGCAACTGAATTATACGCGCCGTATCAACCGTCCGCGCGGGCGTCAGCTGAATCCGTTTAAGAACATCAGCGACTCGGCAAACATTTCTTTCGGAAATCCGTACCTGTTGCCTGAATTTACCGATGCGCTCGAACTGAATTACATCAAGAACTGGGAAAACCACATGTTGTCGGCATCCCTTTACTACCGCACGACCGACGGTGTAAGCCAGCGGGTAAGCTATCTCGACAACAACACCCTCTATACCACCTATGACAATGTTACCGATTCGCGTCGCGCAGGGATGGAGCTGGTAGGCAAAAACCGATTGTTCGGCTGGCTGGACCTGACATCGACCGTGAACCTGTATTATTACAAAATGAACGGATTTGATTATCGTTACAATGACCAGCAAACCCATTATAAGGGTAATGAAGACTTTTCGTGGGATGCCCGTGTCATTGCAAATGCGATGTTGCCCTGGAATCTGAGCCTTCAGATAACCGGGAATTACAATTCGGCTACTTATACGCCACAAGGAAAAAACTTCGAGAGCTATTGGCTGGATGCCGGAATACGCCGTTCATTTCTTGAGCGACGTCTGAGCGTAGCGATTACCGGACGCGACCTGCTTGACTCGAGAAAACGCAAATCATATACCTACGGAGATAATTTCTTTCAGACAAGTACTTCGCAATGGGGCGGACGTCAGGTAGGAATCAGCATCTCTTATAATTTCGGAAATATGAAGAGCGCTAAGAAAAAACAACGAAACGGAGACAAGAATGACTCGATGGAAGGCGAAATGATGGATTATTAATGAGATAATCTTAAAATTCACGTTTATACTAACCAAATTGGGTGGGAATTGTTTTACTTTGTAAAGAGAAGATTCCACCCTTCTTTTTCCAGTCCTCGGAAATTCCGTATTAAGGGTGCTCTTCATAATACCTATTCATATATGGCAAATAAAGAAAAGTCACCCGCTAAGGGACGGATCAAGAAGAAAGAACTACTTCCGCAAATTATTGCATTCTTTGAGGAAAATCCTTCACAATCCTTTAATTATAAACAAGTATCCGAAGCGATTGGGGTAAAACGAGATATTCAACGTCAACAAGTATTCGGGATATTAGAAGAGATGAAGGCAGATGATTTTCTGCTTGAAATCTCAATGGGCAAGTTCAAACTGAACAAGCGCGGAAAAGAGATGGTCGGTAAATTCGAACGTCGCAGCAACGGTAAAAACCAACTGATTCCGGAAGACGGAGGAGAAGGAATTTTCGTAGCAGAGCGCAACTCGATGCGTGCCATGAACGGCGATACCGTAAAAATTTTACTTTGTGCCCGTAAAAAAGGCGAAACACCCGAAGGTGAAGTAATTGAAATCATTGAGCGCGTACCTCAAACTTTTATCGGTATTCTCGACGTACAGCCGCACTATGCATTTCTAATCAACGACAATAAATTTCTCGCAAACGATATATTTATTCCGAAAGATAAACTCAACGGAGGAAAATCGGGAGATAAGGCGGTTGTCAAAATTATCAACTGGCCGGAGAAAGCCAAAAACCCAACCGGAGAAGTGATCGACGTATTGGGTACCTCGGGCGAAAACAATACCGAGATCCATGCTATTCTGGCCGAATACGGACTACCGTATCATTATCCGGAATCGGTAACAAAAGCTGCGGAAAAAATTCCGTTTGAAATACCGGCCGAAGAGATCGCCAAACGGGAAGATTTCCGTAAAATCACCACTTTTACAATTGACCCGAAAGATGCGAAAGACTTCGACGATGCCCTTTCGATACGTAAACTGCCCAACGGCAATTACGAAATCGGCGTCCATATTGCCGACGTTACCCATTATGTAACTCCGGGCTCAATTATTGACAAAGAGGGTGAATCACGCGCTACTTCTGTTTACTTGGTTGACCGCGTCGTACCGATGTTGCCCGAACATCTGAGCAACGGAGTATGTTCGCTTCGTCCGAACGAAGAAAAACTAACCTTCTCCTGCATTTTTGAGATGAATGAGCATGCAGAAGTGGTTAAATCACATATTGCCCGTACGGTAATCGAATCAGACCGCCGCTTCACATACGAAGAGGCGCAGGAGATTATCGAAGGTGCAGAGGGGGATTTCCGCGATGAGATCCGGACGATGGATCAATTGGCAAAAAAACTCCGCGACCGCCGTTTCCAGGAGGGTGCCATCGCATTCGACAGACACGAAGTAAAATTCGATATTGACGAAAAAGGAAAACCGGTAGGTGTTTACTTCAAAGTATCGAAAGACGCCAATAAGCTGGTAGAAGAATTCATGTTGCTGGCCAACCGCACCGTAGCCGAATTTGTAGGGAATCCGCCGAAAGGTAAGAAACCGAAAACATTCGTATATCGCGTACATGACCTTCCGGATCCGGAAAAAATGGAAAACTTCGCCACATTTATCCGCCGTTTCGGGTATAACCTAAAAACAGACGGTAAAAACAGCGACGTATCTAAATCGATCAACAAGCTGCTTGACGCCGTACAGGGTACCCGCGAAGAGAACCTGATTGAAACGGTAGCGATACGCTCAATGGCAAAAGCCATCTATACAACGGAGAACGTGGGCCATTACGGACTCGCCTTTGACTATTATACCCATTTCACATCACCGATCCGACGTTATCCGGATATGATGGTACACCGCTTGCTGGATCGCTATCTGAACGGCGGACGCAGCGCTACGGTAACCAAATATGAAGACCTGTGTAAGCACTCTTCGGAAATGGAGCAACTGGCGGCAAATGCGGAACGTGCTTCGATTAAATACAAACAGGTAGAATTCCTGAGCGAACGTTTAGGACAAGTTTATGACGGTGTTATATCCGGCGTAACCGAATGGGGTATTTATGTTGAAATCAACGAAAACAAGTGTGAAGGCATGCTGCCGATACGCGATCTTGATGACGACTACTATGTATTCGACGATAAAAACTATTGCTTGCTGGGTAAACGCAACGGCGGAATTTTCCGATTGGGAGATCCGATCAAGATCCAGGTAGCCCGTACGAATATGGAGCGGAAGATCATCGACTTCGCCTTGGTGAAAGAAGATAAGGAAGGAAACCTTATTTTACCGGCTGCCCCTAAACCGTACAATCGCCCGAACTCAAGCCGCGACAACAGTCGCAGAGAAAATAAGGGGGGTAATAAAGACCGCGAAAGATCGCGGGGTAAAGGAAAGCCTAAAGATAAAAACAAAGGGAAACCTAAAAAGAAATAACCGGCTGAAACGGGAGATACCAACAAGGTATTTCCCGTTTTTTTATCCCCGTTTTTCAAAAGAGGATATTGATATATTTCTTATTTTTATAACAGGAAACCAACTCTTAAATAGTACCTTATGAAAACGATATTGGTATTCTCCGGCCTTTTCCTCTTTTCCCTTTTATATGGCAATGCACCGACCACCGTTTCCGACGTCGATTTAAACCGTTATGCCGGAGTATGGTATGAGATCGCCCGCTATCCGCAATGGTTTGAAAAAGGGATGACCCATGTGACTGCCGAGTATATTCCGAAAAAAGACTATATTGAAGTAATCAACAAAGGATATAAAAACGGAAAGCCAAAAGAGGCCCACGGAAAAGCTTTCGTCGTAGAAAATTCGGGAAATGCGAAACTCAGGGTTCAATTCTTCTGGCCTTTCCGGGGAGATTACTGGATTATCGCATTGGCTCCGGATTATAGTTGGGCCGTAGTTTCGAATAAAAAAAAGTCAACCCTGTGGATATTAAGCCGTACACCCGCACTCCCTGAAAATACGCTTCACGGGATTATTCGCCTATTACGGCAAAGAGAATTCGATACCGGCAAACTTGAGTTTGTAAAACAAGATTAAACATATCCATCTCTTCTTAACAATCGACTGAATCTGATAAAAGAACGTATCTTTGCGACCGCATTTAACTTAATATATTGAAACCGCCATAACTCACCTAAAATTGAGATACCAAACAAAGGGTATATAAAGGGTTCATTTATAATTTAATGCGAAAAACAGATGATTATATAAATGAAAAGATACTTATTTTCATTGGGTTATCTGATTTCATTGCATGTAGGGGGACTGATTGTATTTAGTCTTTTTCGACTCTTTCTTTTTATCGAAAACTACTCTTCTTTGCAACCGGAATCATCGGGTAAGCCAATCCTTCAATCAATTGCATTTACAAGAGGTATTTGGTTCGATAACGTTACCGCGTGTTATATCTTGCTGCTTCCTCTTATCGTTGTAACAGTATGTGGGTTGTTTAACTATTACGGGAAACGGCTTTACCGTTTTATTACCGGCTATCTGGCTTGTTGCTATCTGGCTGCTTTCGCTATCTCGGCCGCCAACCTGCCGTATTTTCACTACTTCTTCAAAAATATTAATTCGTCTGTCTTAAACTGGCTCGACTACGGATCTACCACATTGGGGATGATGACGCAGGAATTGTCTTATTGGCTGGCGATGCTCGGGTTTTTTGTAATCGCCGCCGCATATCTTTTTACCCTGCGTAAAAAGATGTATTCTTTTATGGACAAACTACGGCAAATCCGGACAAGAGAGATGGCCCTGATACGTGTGTCGGTT
>JAVWBH010000150.1:0-7431 GCA_036649595.1 Bacteroidales bacterium | reverse complement strand
AGTATTGAATCAGGAAGTACGTAAATTGGGGTATAATATTCCGCCATTGGTAAATGCTTACATGAGCCTTTCTCCGACAATGAAAATGTTCGGGACAGCGATCAATGATGAGTTCGGCGATGTTGAAGAATCCGGCATCCTGATTACTGTCGATGAGATCGATTCTGAAAAGCGCGCCCGTTATATTGAAACTTACGAGCGTTATCTTGAAGAAAGAACAGCTGTGATAATGGAAGAAGAGATTTGTATCGCTTAAGCTGTATGCTCTGAATTAAAAATAAAAAAACCGCCGGTAAGAATATTTTTTACCGGCGGTTTTTTTATACATGTTATTTTTCCATTTGTTTCAGTTCTTCTGCACAAATCTCGAGCTGTTCGTACCATGCTTCGCCGAATTTACGGATTAGCGGAGCTTTCAGAAACTGATACAATTTTACCCCTTCTTTGCGGCCCAGTAGCTCGCCAGCTTTGCAGATATCCCATTTATGGTAATTTACAGCCGTAAAAGTCGGGTATTTTTTGCATCGTATCGGATACAGGTGGCACGATACCGGTTTGTAGAAAGGTGTTTTTCCCTCACGGTATGCCTTCTCAATTGCACAATAACACATTCCGCCATTCCCGTAGCAGGTAAAGATACAATCGCGGCCGTTTACCACAGGAGTAACCCAGTCGCCATCTTCATCCTGAAATGCAACTCCTTTTTCCTCAATTACTTCTTTCGCAGCCGGCGAAAGCTCGTCCCAGACAATCGGAAGAACGTCTTTCAGTAACTGGATCTCATTTTCTTCCAGCGGGGCGCCAGAGTCTCCCTCTTCATTACAGCAACCGCCCAGACAAGCGTCGAGGTTGCAAATAAATTCTTTCTCAAAAATATCGAGGCTAATTATCGTGTCGTCAATTTGAACCATCTTGAATATACAGGTTTTGAATAGGTTTTAAACGGGCGCAAAGATAATAAAAAAACGCGAAGCAGTTGAAAAACTACTTCGCGTTAAGTATTTATAGCCAAATGATTAATCTTCAATCAGGTTCTTTCCGGTCATTTCAGGAGCGGTAGGAACATCCAATATGTGAAGAATCGTAGGAGCAAGGTCCGCCAGTTTACCATCGGTAACCTTTGCATTCTTATCATCGCTTACATAAACAAAAGGAACCGGATTTAACGAGTGCGCCGTATTTGGCGTTCCGTTTTCATTCACGGCGTTATCTGCATTCCCGTGGTCTGCTGTGATCAATACGTCATATCCGTTTGCTTTAGCAGCTTCTACTACATCGTGCAAACAAATATCGATTGTTTTAATCGCCTTTTCAATCGCTTCGTAGATTCCGGTATGGCCTACCATATCTCCGTTTGCAAAGTTACAGGCAATAAAATCAAATTTCTGTGTATTGATGGCATCCACCAAAGCGTCTTTCACTTCCAGCGCGCTCATTTCCGGCTGCAAGTCGTAGGTAGCAACTTTTGGTGACGGGATCAGGATACGTTCTTCGTTTACATATTCAGACTCGCGTCCGCCGTTAAAGAAGAATGTTACATGGGCATATTTTTCAGTTTCAGCAATACGCAGCTGGTTTAATCCGGCATTCGATACGACTTCTCCCAATGTATTTACAACATTTTCTTTATCAAATAAGATATGAAGACCTACGAATTTAGAATCGTAAGGAGTCATTGTGCAGAAATACAGAGGCAATGTATGCATATCGAACTCAGGCATATTTTCCTGTGTCAGTACGATTGTCAACTCTTTCGCGCGGTCATTACGGTAGTTGAAGAAAATTACAAGGTCGCCTTCCTGAATTGTCGCAAGCGGTTTACCTGCCTCATCAACATGTACGATCGGTTTGATAAATTCGTCGGTAACTCCTTCTGCATACGATTCTTCCATCGCAGCAACCATCGATTCCGCTTTTTTACCTTCTCCTTTTACCAGAAGATCGTATGCTACTTTGACACGTTCCCATCGTTTGTCACGGTCCATAGCATAAAAACGGCCTAAGATAGACGCGATTTTACCGGTTGATTTTTCCATGTGGGCTTCCAGGTCGCGGATAAATCCAAGACCACTTTTCGGGTCTGTATCGCGTCCGTCCATGAAAGCATGTACGAATGTTTTTTCGATACCGAAATCTTTCGAAAGATCCAGCAATTTGAAAACATGATCCAAAGAAGAGTGTACTCCTCCATTAGATACCAATCCCATAAAGTGAACCTGTTTGCCATTTGCCTTAGCATATTCAAAAGCAGCTTTTACTTCCGGATTCTGCATGATCGAATTGTCAGAACAAGCCATATTGATTTTTACTAAGTCCTGGTATACAACGCGTCCTGCACCGATATTCAGGTGGCCTACTTCCGAATTTCCCATTTGGCCTGTTGGCAATCCTACATTCTCTCCGTCTGTCAGTAACGTTGAGTGAGGATAGTTGGCTAATAAAGAATCCCAATATGGAGTAGGTGTACTTGAGATCACGTCAGCTTTTGTTTTGTTGCCTTCTCCCCAACCATCGAGGATCAGCAAAAGCGCTTTTTTCTTCATCTGTAATAAAATTTTAGTACGGTGATTTTCAGAGTCCAAAATTAATAAAAAAACAAGAGGGTATGCCAAAAGTGTATCCTCTTCTTGTTTGGGTTAAATATTTTATTCTAAATATTTGATCATTCCGGGGAGGGGCATAGATTGTATTTATTGCCGTCTAAACTTCTGATCAATTAAAAACCGCGTTTCACTTACCCTTTTTTATCATGTCTTATAGTGCGGTTCGCAACCTCTCCGCTGAGCGGTCTCTCCTGACGATTTTTCAAACAGGGTATAGGAGGTTTTCAAACAGGGTATAGGGGTTGTAAATAAGACTCTTGTAACCCAATACTACTTTACAAAAATAGGAAGGCCTGCCTTCACTTTTGGCAAGCCTTCCTATTTTTATCGATCTGTCAATTCTTGTTATTTCGCCCCGTTCTTTAGCTCCGGATAGCTGATCCGGGCATGGTACATGGTTTGCAGGCGTTCGATAAAAACTTCTTTTATCGTTTCTAAGTCGCGGAATGTGAGCGGGGTATTGCTAAACATTCCTTCTTTTACTTGTGCGTCAATCAAGTTGTTGACCAACTTTTCAAACGACTCCTCATTATAAACCTTCAGACTTCGGGAGGCGGCCTCGATACAATCCGCCATCATCAGCAAAGCCTGCTCTTTGGTGTAAGGATTCGGACCCGGATAATGGAAGATGTTCTCATCAATATCCTGATCAGGATGGTCATTCTTCCATTTCGTATAGAAGTATTTTATTTTGCTGGCTCCGTGGTGGGTCGTGATAAAAGCTGTAATTTCTTCCGGCAATTTTTCGCGCTGTGCGAGTTTCAGGCCATCGCTCACATGTTGTTTGATGATGCCCACGCTTTGCTCGATACTCAGTTTATCGTGCGGATTGATGTCGAGTTGGTTTTCCGTAAAGAAGGACGGATTCGACAGTTTTCCGATATCATGATAGAGTGCCCCGGTACGGATCAGGTTAACATTCGCTCCGATGCGCCGGGCAGCCTGTGCACAGAGATTCGAGATTTGAAGCGAGTGTTGGAATGTGCCCGGACACTCCTCCGACAACCGGCGTAACAGAGGTGCATTGATATTGGATAATTCAACCAATGTAACGTTCGACGTAAACCCGAGTGTCTTTTCCAGAATAAAAATCAGCAGATATGCGAACAAGATCAGCGTAGCGTTGATCAGAAAGTAAACAAACATGGCCGGATTGATCTTATCCCAGTTCGACTCCATGATCAGGGCGTAAGAAACATATACCACCGTATAGGTAAGGAATACGAAAACCGCCACTTTTACCAGCTGAGAGCGTTGTGTGAGCTCTTTCAGGCTGAAGATCGTCGTTATCCCGATACTCACCTGCAACAAGAAAAACTCGAAAGCGAACGGTGCCAAAAAAGAGCAGATCGTGATGGTGATGATGTGGGCAAAGAATGCCACGCGGGAGTCAAGGAAGGTTCGGATAACGATCGGAACAATGGCAAAAGGAACCAGGTAAATGCTCAATAACCGGAAATGGCCCAGAAAAGAGCAGAGCATAATCATTGTCGTTACCAATAATAATACCACCTCCACATCTCTCAGCCGGTTATACATCTCAGGCCTGTACAAATACTGAAAAAGCAATAAGGATCCCAGCAGCAGCAGCGAGATCAGAATTTGTCCGATCAGGGTCAGCGATTGTTGTCCGGTTGTGCCCGCCCGTTTTTGGTTGACAATCTCCAGCGAACGCAGTATATTGTAGGTTTGCGGCGTGATAATCTCTCCCCGGTCAACGATGCGCTCTCCGGCCTGTACGAGTCCGCTCGAACCGGAAATAGTTTGCAGCAACTCGTTCTTCACTTTCTGAGAAGTAAGTGTGTCGAGAGTCAGGTTTTCTTGCAGGTAGTGGTTTATGTTACTACTCCGTAAGCTCCGCCGGCTCTCTTCGGAAGGTGCATTTGCCAGTATCTCCTCGTATGCCTCGCGCACGCTTTTAAGCGTGTTGAGGTGTTTCAGTTTAGAGATATTCTGATCCAGTATCCGTACTGAATTAGTCTGGCTGCGCTCCAGAGCTTGCTGCTCATTGGCCGAAAGGATACCATCCTGATATATATTCCTCAAAGAGGTTACCAGGTATTGGTAATCTTTTCGGGAAAGTGTTTTTTGCAAAGAGCTCCGGTAGTCGTTCTCCAATTGCGACAATTGCGTTTTGATGATCGTCTTATCCATTTTGTAATAAGGATAATAACGAGCCATAATGCTATCGCGTTCAAATTGGATCTGCGAATCGGTTTTATAAACGGGAAAGTCGAATGAAGCGGTCAGCAAGCCGTATTTCCACGGTTTGCCCTCCTGAAAATGGTATCTGAATTTTCCTTCGCGCGGGAGGAAATACACAACGATTGCCGTTGCTGCCAGATAAAGTAAGATCCTGATCAGTTTTTCACGGAAGCTAAGTTCCGGTAAAGAGTCGGATGAAGCCATAATGAATTCAAATGCTGATTATCTGGCAAATATAAATAATCAGAATGGCCACCGAAATAAAATAGCCGAAAAACCGCAAGAATAGGCAATTATAACTGATTTGGCAGCCTTTGCTATGCATCGGGTTAAAGAATTGATAAGTTTTTCTGTTTGGTAAATGATGTAGTTTTCAAATTTATCTGAGTAGGGTGGAAGTAAAATTTTAATTCTCTGTAGAGTTTTTAGTCGATACCCCATTGTTTGTTAGGAGTATTCCCCATTATCAGCACCAGCTTGCCGCCATTGCTCAAATCGTCGTGGTGAAACCATGATTTATTCCATCTTTTGCCATTCAGTTCCGCAGATTGGATATATTTATTCTCGTGCGAAACATTGATAGATTCAATTTCGAACGTTTTTCCATTGCTTAGTTTCACTAATGCGTTTGGGAAAAGCGGACTACCGATTTGATAGATAGGAGAACCAGGGGTTACCGGGTAGAATCCGAGGGAAGAAAAAACGACGAATGCAGACATGCCACCACCGTCTTCGTCGCCAGGGACCCCCATTAAGTCACTTCTGAACCAGGTATTTATTAGATTGCGAATGCGTTTTTGCGTTTTCCACGGCTGTTTGGCAAAATTATAAAGATAGGGGATATGTAGACTAGGCTCGTTAGCCATTGAATATTGCCCTACATTTCCTGTATGGTCAGGTAATTGAGAATAAAAATCATATTTTCCCCTTCCTAAAGGCTCGCGGAAAGTCTGATCCAGGTTTGTTATGAAGCATTCGTTTCCACCCATTAAGTTAATTAGATCAGGGATGTTATGAGGAACGTCCCATCGATATATCCAGCCATTGTTTTCTCCATAAAAGTCCCGTGCCCCTTGACCTCCAGAGAATCGATAATCGAAGGGGGTGATCCAATTACCCTCTTTATCCTTTGGATGGAAAAATCCAGTTTCGGCATTATAGATGTTGCGATAGTTTTGCGAACATTTTAGATAATATTCAGCCTCATTTTTTCGTCCCAGTGCCGTGGCGAGTACTGATAAACACCATTGGTCATAAGAGGTGCCCAACGTTACGGCAATAGGTTGCCGTTTCTCACCACCAACATGCTCTACTGTTTCCTTTTCATCTGGCCGTAAAGCTGGAATATAGCCGTTTTCTTTATAAAAGCGATCCAACCAACCTGCTTTTGCGCCAGACCAAGGAATGAGGGTCTTCTCTTCTATCCCCTTACGGCAGGCCTCATATGCTTTTTCGAGATCGATTTTCACTCCCTTTACATAGGCGTCAGCTACAGTAGCAACAGCATGATTAGAATTCATTCGTCGTGAATCTCCCGTTACCTCAGGGAAAGTGGGCATCCACATATTTCCCATCTGTTCGGCCATTCGGAGATAGGAGCTGATCACATCCGCCTCAAGCTTTTGGTGGGTTAATAGGCGTAGAGGATGAGCTGCTCTATAGGTATCCCAGATCCAATCGTCTGTATAGAATGCGGTCCCGTTGTCATTATGTACTCTGCCGTCAAAGGCACTATAGTAATAATTATCCTCACTGATACATATTGGGCGTTCGAATACTCGATACAAAGATGTGTAGAAAACTTCTTTATTCTGTTCTTCGCCTCCATTGATTCGGATAGTACCCAATGCATCGTTCCATA
Source organism: Bacteroidales bacterium (assembly GCA_036649595.1). GTDB lineage: Bacteria > Bacteroidota > Bacteroidia > Bacteroidales > JAUNSR01 > JAUNSR01. Next base: position 762 of record JAVWBH010000150.1, on the reverse strand, counting down.
TCTGTTTTCCTTGTTCTGCCAACTTACTAACATCATAGTTCGGCAATTCGCGGAGCATATTTTTTTTAGCTTGCTCCTCACTGATAAATGAAATCCCGTATCTTAATCGTATCTGGTTGGATCCCTTTGCGAAGAGCATCGCTGCACAGACATTGTGTCCGTGAGCCTCCATCTTCTGGGTATTGATCGTCTTATTTTCCAAGATCCCTGTTTTTTCGGGTGCAACTTCTGGCTCAAGATAAATATACACTTTCGTGTTATTTTCTAACAGCTGATGCCCGGAGATAAAGCCATTCCCCGTCCTAATAGAGCCATTGAGGGTATTGACCATCATGTAGCAAGGCTTATTGCTGTTGGAATAAGAAATACTATAAAGAGCAGACTGATGAGATGGGGCAAACTCCACGTGTATTTGCTGATCGTCTAGCATTACTTCGTAATAATATGGCTTCAGTATTTCGTTATCATAGCTATATGTTATTACTGGATGTAAGCTATCACTCTGATAAGGACTTAGTTTGAATGCTGATTTTCCACGGTGGCTGGTTACGATTAGTGGTAATCCATATAGTATATCTGAAGTGTAATCTTCCCTTTCAGGATACACACGGAGCATACTGTTGGGAAGATGAATTGTAGGATAGGTCGGTACTAATAAATGGCTGATTCCGCCAATATACGGGTTTATGTAACGAACCAGATCATTAGGATTATCGTGCTTGTTTTCCTTGTGCAAAACGGCAAAAGAAGAGATGCCCGAAA
>JAVWBH010000149.1:0-7434 GCA_036649595.1 Bacteroidales bacterium | reverse complement strand
TTGCCGTACCTGCCCGTATTGCCGGTTGTAAAGAACGGATACTTTGTACGCCTCCCGATAAAAATGGAAATATTCATCCGGCTATTTTATATGCGGCCAGAAAAGCCGGAGTTACTTCGGTCTTTAAACTGGGAGGTGTTCAGGCAATAGGGGCGATGGCTTATGGTACAGAGTCTGTACCGAAAGTTTATAAAATATTTGGTCCCGGTAATCAATATGTTACCATGGCCAAACAGTTGGTGAGTCTTCATCATGTTGCGATTGATATGCCTGCGGGCCCGTCGGAGGTAGAAGTGATTGCCGATGCCTCTTCAAATCCGGCTTTTGTAGCGGCCGACTTCCTTTCTCAGGCTGAACATGGGGCCGACAGTCAGTCTTTATTGATAACGACAGACGAATCTTTTGTTCCCTTATTTGAAGAAGAGGTTAAACGACAATTAGAATTATTACCGCGTAAAGAGTTTGCCCGTCGCTCATTAGAACATAGTAAAATTGTTGTTTTGAAAAATAAGCGGGAAGTTATGGAGTTTACAAATGATTATGCTCCTGAACATCTGATTATTCAGACATCCGATTATTTAGCTCTTGCATCCGAGGTTCGCAATGCCGGCTCTGTGTTTTTAGGACCTTTTACACCAGAAAGTGCGGGTGATTATGCATCTGGCACAAATCATACCTTACCCACTAATGGACATGCAAAGGCATATAGCGGCGTTAATCTGGATAGCTTTATGCGTAAAGTTACGTTTCAGGAAATTTCGCAGGCCGGGCTTCGTAATCTAGGCCCCGTTATCGAGATAATGGCAACAGCAGAACTATTGGACGCCCATAAACAAGCCGTTTCCATACGTTGTGCAACCTTAAATAATATTCAAAATAAAGATTAATTATGACCATTAATGCCTTGGTGCGACCCAATATCCGCTCCCTTAAACCTTATTCATCTGCTCGTAGTGAATTTACCGGGGATGCTTCTGTTTTTTTAGATGCGAATGAAAGTCCGTTTGAAAATGGATATAATCGTTATCCGGATCCGCTTCAACGAGAATTGAAACAGCAGATAGCTTTATTAAAACAAGTATCTTCTGATCAGATTTTTCTGGGTAACGGAAGTGACGAAGCGATAGATCTGATCTATCGTATATTTTGTGTTCCTCAACAAGATAATGTTGTTGCACCTGATCCTACTTATGGGATGTATCAGGTTTGTGCCGAAATCAATGATGTAGAATATCGGCCGGTGAAGTTAGCTCCCGGTTTTTTACTGGATGCCAAGGTAATTTTGGATGCGACTGATGCCCATACAAAAGCAATCTTCTTGTGTTCGCCGAATAATCCTACCGGAAATCTGTTTGCTCAGGACCAAATAGAAAAAATCCTCGATACCTTTAAAGGAATTGTTATTATTGATGAGGCTTATATCGATTTTGCCTCCAGAGGAAGCATGACCGCTTACCTGGAGCGTTATCCCCGCTTGATTGTGTTACAAACATTTTCGAAAGCCTGGGGGCAAGCTTCTATCCGGTTGGGCATGGCATTTGCCTCATCCGAAATTATCGGATATTTTAATAAAGTAAAATATCCTTATAATATCAATGTGTTGACTCAACGCCATGCTATAGAAATGTTGCGTGAAAAGAGTCTTGTTAAAGAACAGTCTTGCCGGATTCTGGCTGAACGTGAACGTCTTCAAAAGGAATTGCAGAATATTGCCGTAGTAGAATGTATATATCCTACTGAAGCTAATTTTCTGCTTGTGGCCGTTCAGAATCCGGATCAGATTTATAAGTATCTGACAGAACAGGGCGTGATCGTTCGCAATAGAAATAAAATATCCCTATGTCAGGGTTGTCTGCGCATAACGATAGGTACGGAAGCCGAAAATACACAGTTATTAAAAGCTTTGGCTAATCTATAAATGTTACTCTTATATATCAGGACATACGCTATTTGAAAGCAGATAAAGATATTCAAAAGATATACAAATGGCGCATTTGACTTTAATGTAAAAAAATAAATTAGATACAGATGAAAAAAGCACTATTTATAGATCGTGACGGGACCTTAATTGTAGAGCCGCCTATTGATTACCAAGTAGATAGTTTCGAAAAATTGAAGTTTATTCCGGGTGTAATCAGGAATCTTCATTTTATTCGTACAAAACTGGATTATGAATTGGTAATGGTAACCAATCAAGATGGGTTAGGAACGCCCGGTTTTCCGGAATCTGATTTTATTGGACCTCATTCTCTGATGATGGATATTTTTAATGGCGAAGGCGTTGTTTTCGATGATGTGATTATAGACAAGACGTTTCCCGAAGAAAACGCGCCTACCCGGAAGCCCGGTACGGCGTTATTAAATCATTATTTATCGGGCGAATATGATTTAGAACACTCTTTTGTGATCGGAGACAGGTTGACCGATGTCCGCTTAGCAGCCAATATGGGATGTAAAGCGATCCTTTTTCAGCCCGAACAAGTTGGAAAGCAGATGCTCGAATCAGAGGGTTTAACGCCATATTGTGCTCTTATTACGGAGGATTGGGATCGGATAACGGAATTTTTATTTGCCGGCGAGAGAAGAGCGTGTGTTAAACGGAAAACATCTGAGACAGATATTATTGTCGAAGTAAATCTGGATGGTTGCGGAGAAGGGGATATTCAAACCGGACTAGGCTTTTTCGATCACATGTTAGATCAGATAGCACGTCATTCGGGAATGGATCTTTATATCCGTACAAACGGAGATTTATCTGTTGATGAACATCATACGATCGAAGATACCGCATTGGCTTTAGGTGAGGCTTTGCATTTGGCTTTGGGAAATAAGAGAGGAATTGAACGCTATGGATTTTCGTTGCCTATGGATGATTGTCTTTGTTCGGTAACTCTTGATTTTGGCGGCCGTTCATGGTTAGTCTGGAATGCAAATTTTCAACGTGAAAAAATAGGGGATATGCCTACTGAGATGTTCTTGCATTTTTTCAAGTCATTGAGCGATACCGCAAAAATGAATTTGAACATCCAGGCAGAAGGGGCAAATGAACATCATAAAATCGAAGGTATTTTTAAAGCATTGGCGAGAGCTATCCGAATGGCTATCCGCCGGGATATTTATCATTATCAGTTACCTAGTTCGAAAGGTACTTTGTAATAAAAAAGGAAGGCTCTCTTTACATTGCCTTCCTTTTTTTAAATAGGTAGTGTTTACCATAATAACATGTACCGATAACGTTTTGAAGTATCTTCTTCTGTTGTCGGGATCTGATAATATCCGATATGAGTATACGAATTTGCCGGAATACCAGCCTGTCTGAAAGCATTTACCGCTTTATTAAAACGTACACTATCCCGCGCTTTTGATATAGGCGATATATTGCAGTCTGCTGAATTAACCATTTCAAAGTTGTATGAATCGAATGCTTCTTTTGATAGATGAACTGTTTTCGGATTCATTGCAGATGGTGGAGTATCAATAATGACTGGGATTTGTGTGTTTAAGGCTTTCTTCAACATAGATTGAATTTCTCCGGCTACATTTCTTTGCTGTTTCTTTTCTCTTCTCATGGCACATTAATTTAGTTAGTAAAATGTGTTATATAGTAGAAACACTAATTAAGGAAATTTGTTCCAAATAAAAAACCAAACCTGCTGCAAAACATGTTTGGTTTCTTATTTTCAGGTATTTATCTTGTTATTCGTTCCTTACCAAAGAAGCATGTATCTCATAGGAGCAACACTTCCTTCGGTTGTTGTATTTAATTTATAAAATCCCAAATGGGTAAATTCTTTTGGATGTACACCTGCTTTTTCAAAGGCATGTATTGCTTTTTGAGTCCGTACATTATCTTTGGCTAACCCTATTTGAATTAATCCGATTTCTTCCGAATGATCTATTTCTGTATTATACACGATTAAATCATCAGGAGTAAAGTTGATTACCTCAGGCTGATAAGCGTGCGGCGGGGTATCTGTAATTATAGGCAACTTAACCCCGACTGCATTTTTCAGTAAGGTCTTTATTTCTTTTGCTGCGTCTCGTCCATGTTTTGTTGGCATAATCGTAAACTATTAAATGAATAGATATTTATTCTTCTCTACCTATAACATTCTTCATTTGGGGGATGTTTAAGGAAAATAGTATTTTTGTATTCTCTTTGTGCTATCAACAACTATTTTTTAATTATATAAGGTTTTTACAGAGGAGGCTTCTTTTTCAGAATAGAGAAATCTTCCGGTGATAATTTACAAATACGATATTTCATGAAGTATATTCTTATATCCGATATTCATGGCTGTGAGCCAACTTTACGACAAGCCTTAAGCAAGGCAGATGAAATGCAGGCTGACCGGATTCTTATTTTAGGGGATATATTATATCATGGTCCCCGCAATTCGATTCCCGAAGGGTATAATCCGCAAGAAGTGGTCGCGATGCTGAATCTGTTGAAAGACCGCATTATAGCGGTAAGAGGAAACTGTGATGCGGAAGTAGACCAGATGTTGTTGAATTTTCCTTGTATGAGTGATTATGCTCTAATTCAGGAAAACAGAACAACATTTTTTGCAACCCATGGACATATTTATAATCCGCAACAACTTCCGTCTTTATCAGCAGGGAATGTATTTATGTACGGGCATACCCATTTATGGCAATTAGAATACCAAAACGGTATAATTTTGTGTAATCCGGGTTCAATTACCTTTCCGAAAGAGAACCGTCCGGCCACTTTTGGATTTTATGAAGAGGGAGTGCTTTCGATTCATCGGTTGGACGATGGTACTATTTTGAAGGATATGCAGTTAGCATGACTTTGTTAATGATGCTACGTAGTCGGATGCAGGATGATGGCAGATGTTGTCCGGCGTATCAATTTGTTCGATTTTTCCGTTATTCATTACCAATACACGCGATCCTAATTTAAGGGCTTCCTGTATATCATGTGTTACAAAAATGATGGTGGTCCCTAATTCTTTTTGTAATCGTGCTATCTCCTCCTGAAGATGTTGTCTGGTTATTTCATCGACAGCACCGAAAGGTTCATCCATTAATAGAATGTCGGGATTGGCTGCCAATGCCCGGGCAATTCCGACACGCTGTTTTTGTCCTCCGGATAATTCGGACGGGTAACGCTCCAGAATCTTCTTTTCCAATCCGAGCATCTCCGCAAGTTTATTTACCTGTTCCTGGTGTTTCTTATGATTCTTCGAATCAATCAATGTCAATACATAAGCTATATTCTTCCGAATTGAAAGATGAGGAAATAGCCCGATTCCCTGAATCGCATATCCGATATTCCTTCTTAGTTCAATCAGATCGGTCTGTGCTACATCTTTACCCTCTACGGTTATTATTCCTTTATCCGGTTTGATCAATCCGTTAATTAGTTTCAGAATAGTTGTTTTCCCGGATCCGGATCCTCCGATAATCGTAAGAAATTCGCCTTTATAAATATCCAGACAAAAATCTTGTAAAACCGATTGATTCCCATAAGTTTTGGATACATTGTTAAACCGGATCAGATTTTCAGTCTCCATATGTTTTGTTTTTAGGAAGCAGATTTTTCGATTTCAGAAAATCTGCGGCTACGCGCCGTTCGGATTTACCTTGCATATCTACTTCATAGTTTAACTGTACCATTATGCTGTCATTGAGAATACCGTTCATTTTCATTAATACGGGTTTCAACTCCGGATGATTTTTTAATGTTTCTTCGCGAATGACAGTACCGCAATAATAGGAAGGGAAAAAATTCTTATCGTCTTCCAGTACATTTAAATTGGCATTAGCCAGCTGTCCGTCTGTTGTGAAAACATTTAAAACATCAATTTTACCGGCTTTCATCGCTTCGTATTTTAAACCGATATCCATATCTGTTGTCTTTTTGAATTTCAGATTATATTCCTTGCATAGCGCATCATATCCTTTGTGGATCTCAAAAAAATCATATTCAGCACCAAATGAGAACTGGTCGGGGTATTGGGCTAAATCGGATATTTTTTTTAAGGCATATGTTTTTGCCACAGGCTTACTGACCGCTAACCCATACGTGTTGTTAAACCCATAAATGCCAACCCAATCCAAAGCAAATGAATCACGGTATAATTCTTCAACCTCTGCTAACATCTCTTTAGCGGGAAGCAATGAATCTTTTTTCAGCACGACCTGCCATGCCGTTCCGGTATATTCCGGATAAAAATCAAAATCACCTTTTAAAAGAGCCGGATGAATATTAGAGGTTCCTCCGCCAATCCCTTTGGTTATCCGTGGCTGAAGATCTGTATATTCTTCAATTAACAGACTAAGCATTTCACCCAGAATAAATTGCTCTGTCATTGGCTTTGTTGCAATGCGGATATCCTTGTTTTTTTCCTGACAGGATAATAATACAAAGCAGGATAAAAAGAGAAAAAGCGTTGTTCTCATAATGATATGTTTATTTAAACCATATGTCTTTTGTTACGAATCCATTTTTCATACGTACCTATTATCCAGTCGCAAATCAGGGCAAGTATGGCGATTAGCAGACTGCCTGCTATTGTAAGGGTCATATTATTAGTTGTTATGCCTCTATATATGGCTACGCCCAGCCCTCCCGCGCCAATAAATGCGGCTATGCCGGTCAGTGCGATTGTCATGACAACCATGGTTCTGATACCGGCCAACAGTACCGGAAAAGCTAATGGCAGTTTGATACGCATTAGTAATTGCCAGGGCGTACTTCCCATAGCGGTTGCCGCTTCTAATATCTCCGGATCAATTCCGGTTATTCCGGTAAAGGTATTCCGTACCATCGGGAGCAGGGCATACGTTGTTAAAGCAATGATTGCCGTGGGGTCACCAATACCGCTAAACGGAATCAGAAATCCAAATAAGGCAATCGACGGGATTGTGTAAATAAAATTAGTCAGACCGAGTATGACAGGACTAATTTTTCTGTACTGGCTTATCCATAAACCCAGTAATAGCCCGATTATTCCGGCCAATAATACCGATATCCCCGAAATCCATAAATGCTCCAGGGTAAGCTGTAAAAAGAAACTTCTTCTTTCGATATAAAGAGAAATCAGGTCTTGCATTCGTTTATGCTATTATATTCTTTCCTTAAAAATAATACCCCACATTCAGATTTAACCTCGCATGCCATTGATTACTTGCGCTTTCTCCGGCAAAACTATTCCAGTCAGGGCCAAGCCACGCATGGCGCTTGCCCATAACATAATCAAGGTAGGCGTATACCGGGCCTGCCGTAATCAGACATCCCGGAACTAACTGGTAGCTGTCTTTAAATGACTTATCCCATTTTTGCAGCCATCCGAAATCAGTATATACCTGTAATGCACTTATCGGCCCCCATTTAACCGGAAATGTCCAGCCGGCTCCGATCTGATATAAATTCGCTTTTGCTGCAATCTGATAAGGAGCTCCGTA
>JAVWBH010000148.1:3937-7473 GCA_036649595.1 Bacteroidales bacterium | reverse complement strand
TATTGTACATTGAATAATGTGTTTTGCTGGACCAAATATTCCGGTTATGATCCGGAAGTAAGTACGCCGGTGCGTGGCAGCTCAACATCCGGACTGACTCCGGGCGTCGATTATTCTTCTTACCCCAAAAGTTTTTCCTGGTTACTTGGTTTGAATATAACATTCTAATATCTAAAAACACACGATTATGAAATATAGAAAGATACTATCAATTGCTTTACTCTCTTTTGCTTTAAGCGGGTGTGAAGATTTTCTGACGGTTGACTCTCCTTCTTCTTTTGATGCCAGTTATGTATTTACGAATGCGGCAGATGCCGAAAAGATGATTATGGGTGTATACAGTCTGTTTGCCCAGGACACTTATACCTCGCGTATGTCGAATACCTGGATGCAGAATACCGATGTTGAAGTAATGGCGCCCGGGGCGAGTCCCGACGGTTCGCGTCGTGATATTTGGTCGTTACAAGGCGGATTGTTGACAAATTTCGGTGACATATATAAATGTTGGCAAGATAATTACCTGGCTATCGATCGGGCGAACCAATGTATTGAAGGAATTCTGAAAAGCGATGTGGTGAATACCCAAGATATGCAAAACCTGTTGGGCGAAGCTTATTGTTTACGGGCGTATCGTTATTTCCTTTTATGCAACTTCTGGGGTGACGTGCCGTACTTTCGGGAAGCGGCGAAAGCCGGTATGGAATTAGATATTCCCAAGACAGATAAGCACTTCATCTATTCGGGAATGATCCAGGACCTGATTAACTGCGAAGGTCAGATGTATTTTGCCGATCAGATGACTGCCGGTATCGAGCGCATGAACAGAGAGTTCGCGTTGGGTTTCATAGCACGTCTGTCTTTGTTCAGAGCCGGTTACGGCATGACGAAAGAGGGTGTGATGAAGCGTGCCGAGGATTATCTGGATATGAATGATCCGGGATTAGCCGTTACCTATACCCTTGACGGGGTTACCAAAACAGCCCGCACTTCCGACGAGTATTACCAGCTGGCAAAAGATTACTGTCTCCGGCTCATTGCTCTGAAGGGGCGTGAGTTGAATCCGGATTTCGGTCAGATCTTTAAGAACCAATGTACCTGGACAAAACCGGTCAATGATGAGATGTTATTCGAAATCGGATTCGGTAATGTAAACGGCGGGGGAGATGTAGGCTGGTGTGTCGGTACTACGGTAACATCCAGCAGCAAAGGATCGACAACCATTCAGGTCGGGCTCGCTGCCAATTATTATTATCTGTTTGATCCCCGTGACAAACGTTTGCCGGTTACAATTTCTGCCATAGAGTATACGAGTGATACTAATCAGAAACCGGTCGGCCCTGTTTCGTTGGGTTCCGGTAAATGGAATCGTCTGTGGCTCACCTCCAATCCCGGTAGTCTCTCTTCCAAAGGAACAGGTATAAACTGGCCCATCCTTCGTTATTCGGATATTCTGTTAATGCTTGCCGAGGCCGAAAATCAGTTAAACGGACCTTCTGATCTGGCTTGCGGAATGTTAGCCAAAGTTCGTAGCAGAGCTTTTGATGCAGCGTATCATGATGAAATGGTATCTCAATATATCGCCTCTCTGGCAGATAAGCAGTCATTCTTCGAAGCGATTGTAAAAGAACGTGCGCTCGAATTCGGCGGTGAATGTATGCGCAAGTTTGATCTGATACGTTGGAATAATTACGGAAAGAAAATCATTGAAGCCAAGCAATTCCTTAATAATGTAGGAAAAGCGGCCAATGATCTGGATCTTGAAAATCCCGAAGTCGCTCCTTTTGCCAATTATGCCCGTCGCCTTTATTATCAACGTAAAGACGGAACCGTAATTTTTATGAATACGCATTATAACCCCGAAATAATACCTGAAGAAACGGTCGGGGATGAAGAGCTTGAGAAGTATCCGGATAAATATGCATATATAAACTGGAGTAGTGCCTTATATAAAAAAATAACAGATAAAGTTACGGGTATCGTAACCTATGAGCCATCGGATTTCACGGTGCGTAGCTGGCGGGGATACACTGATCCTACCGGAGTGGCTGCCGTACCATATTTGCTGCCGATCAGTTCACAGACTGTAGCGACCAGTATTTATCTGAATAATGACGGCTATGGCCATCAGTTGACGACCAACTAATACTTTAAAAATTAGATAATATACAAATGAAACCGCCATCACTCACTTCGCATAGAGATACCCGACAAAAGGTATATAAATGGCGCATTTGACCTTGATGTTAAATATTAGATTAGATACAAATGAAAAATATATTCAAAAAATCAATTTTGTTTTCATTGCTTTTGGGTATGTGCCTGGTAAGCAGTTGTGAAGACGACGATAAATTAGGACAACCCGACCGGCTGTTTCGCCCGGTAATAGGGGATGTTTCATACAGTGGTACCTGGATTAAATTGAAGTGGGATCGTTATGTCGGTGCCGATCAGTTCCTTTTGGAATTATCGACCGATTCGTTTGCAAATATACTGCGGACGGTGACAACCGATTCAACCCAATATACTTTCCAAAATCTGGACTATGACACTTCGTATCAGCTACGTCTTAAATCGATGGGAAATGGTATCTCGTCATCCTATTTTGTGCAAGACAATATTACTACCCTCGACTTCCCGACAAAACTGATAACTCCGGGATCAGAAGATGTGGTCGATGTAGCAGTACGCGTTAAATGGGCCGTTACGGATGAAATATATGATAGTCTGGTTGTGTTTAAGAACGATTCGCTGATTCGCCGGATTGATCTGACGCCCGAAATATATGGCATGGGTGAGCACATTGTTTCCGGTCTGCAACCTGCAACCGGTTATTTTATCAAAGCTTATGCAGGAGGAGAATATAAAGGAAAGAAGTCGTACCGTACTTCTGCTTCCCAGAATTTTGACGGAGCGGTAGTTGATTTGCGGGCATTTTCGGCATCCGAAGCATATCAGATGATTACGCAGGAATTCATAGATAGTATTGAATCGGGATCTTCGGTGATAATGAACGGCGGAACCACCTACCTGTTGCCTACTTTGGTATTATCGAAAGATATTACGTTTGTAACCGGATTATCTTTGAGCGGGAAAGCACGTTTTGCCGTAGAAGGAAATTTCGATATAGAAGAAAACCTGGAAATGCCGATTTCCATCGTGTTGAAAGATCTGTTTTTTACCGATAGCGAAAACAAACCGAAAACATCCTCCGATTATGGCGGCACATATCTTTTTAATCTCGGAAAAAATAACGGACTTGCCCGGGAGATTATTATTACCGGATGTGATATTCGTTATAAACGCGGAATCATGCGTATCAAATCGCCCAATGTGGTTGACTTGGTAAAGATTGAAAATACAGTTTGCGATAGTATTGGCGGTTACGGAGTGATTAATGTTGACCATGCCGCAGGCGATCTGAAAGATTTGGTGATCAGAAATTCAACATTCTCTCATTGTGATATTTTTCTGGTAAATGGAAAAGGTGTTTCGCCTCAGTCTGTTACGATTGAGAACGTTACCACTTTTCAGACTCC
>JAVWBH010000148.1:0-3927 GCA_036649595.1 Bacteroidales bacterium | reverse complement strand
AAGGCGGAGCTTCTGTTAAAGGGTTGCGCTCAACGTGTAAATTAGTTACACTTGATAAGAATTACCGGACAAATGACCTTAAATGGACATTGCACGAAGTTACCGGCGAACCGATTGATCCGCTGGATATAACCCTGTTCGATAAAAGCGCGTATGAGCTATTTGTAAATCCTGACTTTTTCGACTTGACAATTGCTATCAAAGATTTTCCCGGAGAAGGTGATCCCCGGTGGAAGTAGTCAGGTATTCAGTTGTTAGATTTGTTGTTTGAACTGGCCCGGTGAGAACCGGGCCTTTCTTATCGTTTTTTTATTTCCGGTTGTATTAAAACTCCATTATATGAGAAAATATTCTTTCCTCTTTTTCTTATTGCTTTTTGTCCATACCGCTTTTGCCGGAAAAGAAGAGCTGTCTTTCCGGAATCCGAATCTTTCTCCCGGGCAAAGAGCCGAAATGCTACTTCAAAAACTCTCTTTAGAGCAAAAGATATCTTTAATGACCGATGTGTCGCAACCAGTTGAAGACTTTGAAATAAAGCCCTATAACTGGTGGAACGAGGCACTGCATGGATGCGCGCGGGCCGGATTGGCAACGGTTTTCCCGCAGGCAATCGGAATGGCTGCTTCATTTGACCCGCTTGCGGTAGAAAAAGTGTTTGATGCGGTATCTGATGAGACACGGGCCAAGCACCATCTGGCAAAGAGAAATAATGAGTTTAATCGTTACCAGGGGCTTACCATGTGGACACCCAATGTTAATATTTTTCGTGATCCTCGTTGGGGACGGGGGCAGGAAACGTATGGAGAGGATCCTTTTCTAGCCACTCAAATGGGATTGGCAGTTGTTCGGGGCTTACAAGGACCGCCGGATTCCCGATATGATAAACTGCATGCGTGTGCCAAGCATTTTGTTGTCCATTCCGGACCCGAAAAAAACAGGCACGCTTTTGATGTAAGTGGTATTTCTCAGAAAGACCTGCTTGAAACTTATTTTCCGGCATTCGAGGCTCTGGTCAGAGAGGGGAATGTAAAAGAGGTAATGTGTGCTTACAACAGTTTTAATGGTACCCCTTGTTGTGGAAGCGATCAATTATTAATACAGATTCTTCGGAAAGAGTGGGGCTTTGACGGAATTGTGGTCTCTGATTGCGGCGCCATTGCTAATTTTTATAATGAACGCGGTCACAAAGTAAATAAAGATGCTGTTGAAGCATCTGCCAATGGTGTGCGAAACGGAACCGATATCGAATGCGGATCTACTTACAAGGCCCTCACGGATGCGGTAAATAAAGGGTTGTTGTCTGAAGAAGAAATTGACATTTCTGTAATGCGGATTCTGAAAGCCCGTTTTGAGTTAGGCGAAATGGATCATGACTCGCTGGTATCGTGGGCTTCAATGCCGACTTCGGTCATAGCGTCTGCTTATCATGATTCTTTGGCCCTCGATATTGCGCGAAAGTCCATTGTGCTTTTAAGTAATAAAAATAACCTCTTACCTCTTTCTGCCAATAAGGGCGCTACAATTGCCGTAATGGGGCCGAATGCGCATGATTCGGTTATGCTATGGGGTAATTATAATGGTACGCCGCCTTATACCACAACGATTTTACAAGGAATAAAACAGAAGTTAGGACCGACAGATCGTTTGATTTATGAAAAAGTATCAGAATGCATATCTCGTGAAGTTTTTGAGAGTCGGTTTAATACCTGCTCGTCAGAGCAGGGGAACGGTTTTTCTGCACGCTATTGGAATAATCCGGATTGTTCGGGCAAACCGGAGGTAATAACAAATTACAGTTCTCCTTTTCAGTTGTGTACATCAGGTGCTACCGTTTTTGCACCCGGTATCTCTTTGTCCGGATTCTCGGCTGTTTATCAGACTACCTTTTCGGCAACCCGGGACGAATTAGTTGTCCTGGATCTCTATGTAAACGGAAAGGGTTTTATCGAAGTCGACGGTGTGGTCAGAAAGGAGTTTCGGTGTAATCACGGTGCACGGCGCACAACGTTAAACCTGGATGTGAAAACAGGAAAGACATATGATATCAGGATCGTTTTCAATCAACATACCGGGGATGCTCAGTTTAATCTGGATTTTGGCATAAAGGTACCGACAGATATGAACAGGTCTGTCTCTTTGGTAAAAGATGCAGATATTGTAATTTTTGTGGGTGGTATTTCTCCTCAGCTCGAAGGCGAAGAAATGAAAGTCGATTATCCGGGGTTTAATAATGGTGATCGCACGGATATCGAGTTGCCCGCAGTGCAAAGGGAGTTTCTTCAGAAACTGAAGCAGGCCGGGAAGAAAGTAATTTTTGTCAATTGCTCGGGTTCCGCTATCGGATTAGAACCAGAGCAGGAAAATTGTGATGCGATTCTGCAAGCATGGTATCCGGGGCAAGCCGGCGGCCGGGCGGTAGCCGATATTATTTTCGGAGATTATAATCCGACGGGCAAATTGCCTGTAACATTTTATAAAAATGTTACGCAATTACCCGGTTTCGATGATTATTCGATGGCCGGGCGTACGTATCGTTATCTGGCGGAAGAGCCTCTGTTTCCGTTCGGATTTGGGTTAGGGTATTCGGAGTTCTCATTTGGAAATGCTCTGGTTTCGTCATCGGCGAGTACTTTAAAAGACTCAGTCAGAATAACGATTCCGATAAAAAATACAGGTAAAAGAGTTGGGGAAGAGCTTGTTCAACTTTATATCCGGAAACTGGATTCTCCGGATACGGCCGGATCATTACGAGCATTTAAGCGTGTTTCGGTTTCTCCCGGACAGTCAGAGCAGGTAGTTTTCAATCTTTCGGAAAAAGAATTTCGCTTTTTCGATGAGCGCTCTTATTCTTTAGTTACCGTACCCGGTATTTACCGGATTTATTATGGAAATAGTTCTGACCCCGATAATCAGAAGTTTACGGATGTAACTATTTTGTAAATAACTCATTGTATACGGTTTATCGGACAATACGAAAAATAAAATGCGGAATGGCCCTGGCAGGATCGAATATTTGATCCGGCCCGGGCCATTTTTCTGTTCAGACAAATTGTTTCCGGTCTGTTATTTGATTTCGCTCGGATATAATGGAGTACCTTGTTCGTTCACTACGATCCATGCGATAACGGATACCTCGGGGAAGGTAATGGTATTTGCATCAACGACCGCCTTAAACAGATAAGAATTGCCGGCAATCAGTTTTCCGTCCGGGATAGGAATATTTACCTGGTAATTGCGGGCAGAGGCTTCATTGTTGATGACGATCTCAAAGGTTACCTGCATCGGGGTATTTGTTTGTAACGGCAAAACGGTGGCCTGACAAACATTTTGGGCAACCCCCATGTCAAATAAAACATTCGATAATGTTGTTGCAGGAGGTATGATACCAGACGATAAATCCATGGTGCTGTTGGTGACCGGAGGTGTAATTTTTGCAGAAGTAACCGAGTTGATCGTCACCCCATTGCCCGAAGACAGTTTTATTACAACCTGGCTACAACTGTGTTTATATACGATATTTATATTTGCAGCAGCCGATTCAATAGAGTAGTTCGGCACTCTCCACCATAAATAATCAATCCCGTTGGATAATGGAGAAGAGATTCCATTGGTGAAATCCGGAGTCTTATTCGTAGTACTGTTGGTTGCTACCGAATAAAAATCGTATTCGCCGTTCGGGAGATAGATTTTCTGTGATACCGGGCTCAGGATACCTGCGCTTTTAGTTTCATAACTGGCTTTTGCCACAGGGGCATCTTTCGTTGTATTTCCTTGATTGTATGCATAGACTACGGCAAAACGGCCTTCCGGAAAAGCAAAAATACTTTTTGTCAGGTTCAGACTTTCCATTACGGCGTCAAAGGTAACCGGATAGGCTTCAGTCGGCGTAGTAGGATTATCCGAATCGTGATTCGGATCAGAACAAAT
>JAVWBH010000147.1:0-7498 GCA_036649595.1 Bacteroidales bacterium | reverse complement strand
GTTAGGATTTTGTTCTTCAGGTGTACCTTATCTGGGACAAATGGGGTATAACGGATATGTAAAACGGAAATACCGAAAAGAAACGTTGCATAATATCAATACAGCCCGGGGCGCCGATAAACTGATTTTATATACGCCTCTTATTGGCAAAACAACTCGTACCAATGGTTATGGAACAGAGGTAGTCCTGATGATGAAAGATGGTTTCGAGTGGAGTACAAATAAAGAGATGACTTGTATTGTACGGAAGATAAATAGAAAGTCGGGTAATACGGCTGTTTTACCGGATGAATTGGTCTTGTCGGGGCATGGGGTCAGTGAAGAGTTTTTAAATACCTTTCAACCGGGCGAAGAAATAAAAATCAGAATAAATATTTCAATAGAAGGTCATTCCGGGGTTGCTCCTGATTTTAGAGAAATGCTGGGCAGTAATACGTTGGTGTTGGAAAATGGAGAACCTGTGGCGGTGACATCGACAGCGGGAGATCCGAAAGGGCGTCATCCAAGAACTTTAGCCGGTTACTCAGCAGATAAGACGAAATTTTATATGTGTGTCATTGACGGGCGAACTGCTGTTTCGGCCGGGATTAGCCAAGCGGATGCCGCAGCTATTATGAAAGATGCCGGAGCCTATACTGCTATTAATTTTGACGGAGGCGGCTCTTCTATTTTAGCTGTAGAAGGTGTACCGTTTAACAATCCCGCCGGAGGGAAGCCTTATCGGTTGGTATCGGATGCACTGTTACTCGTACAGCATCAGGATGTGTCATCTGCACGTCCCGTACAATCGATACAGCCTTCAATCCAAATTGTAAAGCAAAATTTAGAAAAGCGGTTTAGAATTACCGGTGTAGAAGAAGGTGCGATTAAACAAGTAAATATTTATTCACTTACGGGTAATTGCCTTTTGACTTTGGACTCAACTGCCTGGTTTGATCTGTCCAACTATCCGGGAGGTGTTTATCTGGTCGAAGTGATATTGAAAAATAATGTAAAATATATCCGAAAGATTCCTTGTTGACGGATATCGAAAGATTTTTATTCTCTATTATTAAATCCTTAATTTATTGTATTATGAAAAAAGTATTCCTCCTTGCTTCTTTTGCATGTATTGGTTTACAATTGACAGCACAAAAGAATTATTATGTTACTCCTGCCGGTAGCGGAGACGGTTCTTCATGGGCAAGCGCCGCGACATTGCAGAAAGCAATCGAGAAGGTGGCGGATGGCGACCTTATCCATTTGTCGGCTGGTACGTTTGTACCGCAAGTTGTTAACCCGGATACTTGTACCGATATGCGAATGAAATCGTATGCGATTACCAAGAATATTAAATTGATCGGAGGATATCCCGCAACGCCTTCTGCCGGGGCAACTGCCGATCCGACAACAAACAAAACCATTATTTCGGGTGATTTGGGCAATGGCGATAATGCATATCATCTGATATTGGTAGCCACTCCACAAACAGAAGGAAAGAAAGTTGAAATAAGCGGAATCACGTTTACAGGTGGTGTTGCAGACGGAACTCCAACCGCAGTCATTCCATTGGGTGGCGAAGAGTCAAAAGGTTTTATGTGTACTAAAGGTGCCGCAGTGGTTGCTTCTGGTGCAAATTTGGATCTGACAGATTGTAGTTTTGTTGATAATTATGCTCAAAGAGAGGGTGGAGCCGTATTTTATTATGGATCTAACGGTTTGATTAAAAACTGTAATTTTGAGAATAATGAGACTGCCCAATATGGGGTATTGCATCTTTATGGAGGTAATGTCGATGTAGAAAATTGCTCCTTTGCAAGTAATATAGCAAATAGAGCTGGTGCTATTGCTGTACGCGGAGGTGTAACTTCATCAATTATCAACTCTTCATTCAGTAAAAATAAGGCAACTTCTACAGCCAATTTCTCCGGGGGAGCTATTTTTACAGAACAAGGATCTGATCTGATTATTGATAATTGTGATTTTACTGAAAATGAAGGGATGTTAGGTGGAGCAATAGCCGTAAATGGAAAGCGAACTGATTCGGCATCTCCTTTCTCAAAAGTACTGGTTTCAAAATCTACTATTGAAAAATCGACTATAGATATTGAATTTAAGTATAAAGGAGAGGATGGTAAAGATAAAATCAGAAGTTATGTCGGCGGAGCTTTTTATGTAGAAGCCGGTGATGATTTCGGATCTCTTGTTAAGGTTGAGGATTGTATTATTCAAGATAACTGTGCCCGTGAAGGCGGAGTTGCTTTAATTAAGAAAAAAGCAAATGTTGAATTTCACCGTTGTATAATTACGCGTAACAATGCTTCTTGCCAGTATGTAGGATTGAATTTCGACGGTCCGGGTACAGTCGGAAAATTAGTTGATTGTCAAATTTCAGATAATCGTTTCTTTCAGGCAAAAGAATACAATATGATGACTGTATTTGCAGGTAATTGCGCGTCTCTGGATATCTATAATTGTTTGATTAAAGATAATAAAGAAATCGAGGCAGCTAAATCAGGTGTCGTATTTGGAGCCCGTTGGGGTGGACAACTCAATGTTGCGAATTCTACAATTACAGGGAACAGCGGAAAGAATCTTATTTATGCAGACGGAGATAAAACGATTGATGGCGTGAAATACAGATCTCAGATTGATATGGTTTCATGTACTTTTATTGATAATCCTGATTGTCCGGTAGCTACGTTTACAGTTGATCAAAGTGCGATTTTTAATGCTTATAACACAATCTTTGCATCTAATTTGATTAAAGGAAATGAAGGCGGATTGAAAGGCGTTACATTCAACAAATGTATTCATGGTAAAAAGATTCTTGATTCAAATGGTACTCAGGTTCCGGATCTTGAATTTGACCGTGTGATGATGATTGAGCCCGAATTAACTGATCAGGGAGGCTTTAATCCTGTGTTTGTTCTTTATCCGGATGAAGTGGAAGAAGATATGCCGGATTATGCAATTACGCATGGTATGAATATGTCTGAATTGGTGGCATTATCAGCAAATACAGGTATTTCCGAAGATATTTTAAAAACAGATCAGCGCGGAGCAGTACGTAATGCCCGTTATATGGGGGCATATACAGAAGGTGTTGCTTCTGGTACAGATGAGGTCTTTGATGGTGAAGATGTTCGCGTCTATAATGATAAAAATGGTATTGTCATAGAAAGCGGTAAACCTGCTCTTGTTTCTATTTTTACAATAAATGGTATTCGTGTAATCGAAAAACAGATATCAGCCGGTATTCATCCTTTTGAAATTACGGGTACAGGGGTATACATTGTTAAAATAGGAGATAAAACCCATAAAGTAATCTTATAATATTATTTGTTTTTGGCTCAAAGAGGGTGTGCACTTCATTCAGAAGGGTACACCCTCTTTTCTTTTTAAATGAAATCGCCATTAATCACCTAAAGTTGAGCAGTTCGCCAAAAGGTATATGAATGATTCTTTTGATCTTGATGTAAAAAAACAAAAGTATTATAATTGAAACTTATTATAATACTTTTTGTAAAACATAAATTCATTTTATCTTTGTTTTATAGTTTCATTTTGTATATATTTGCTGCAGATGAATGTTTAATCGAAAAGAAACGAAATTAAATTACTCGTTATGGATGATTTGTGTTATTGTTTTTGCTTCGATTAATAATATAGATAAAAATATACATCATGAAACACGCTAATATTCTGAAAAACATCTTCGTTTTGTTGTTATTTGCATTGGTAACACCTGTATTGGTAGCTCAACCCGAGTTAAATACGATTTCTTTTAAAAATAAAAAACAAGTCAGAAAGTATTTTGCGTATACTGGCGACGGATCGATTATAATAAGCGGACACCGGGGTGGCCGTGAACCCGGATTTCCTGAAAACTCTATTCAAGGACTGGGAAATGTACTGCACCACTTGCCCGCAATCTTCGAGATTGATCCGCGGCTTACAAAAGATAGTGTAATTGTATTGATGCATGATGCGACCCTTGACCGTACAACAACCGGAAAAGGAAAATTAAGTGCCGTAACGTACGATGAACTACAACAGATCCGTTTACGTGATTTTGATGGGAATCCGACTGATATCAAAGTTCCTACTCTGGAAGATGTAATGATTTGGGCACGAGGCAAGACGGTTATAAATCTTGATAAAAAGGATGTCCCTCTCTGGATGATTGTTGACCTTATTAAAAAACATAAAGCCGAACAATGGGTAATGGTTACCGTGCACAACGGGCAGGAGGCCCGCTATTATTATGAAAACTTGCCGGGAGTCATGATGTCAGCCTTTGTACGTAACTGGGCAGAATACCAGGATATTTCACGTGCCGGAGTTCCTTGGGAAAATATGATTGTTTATGTAGGGCCTACGATGAAACCGGAATATAAAGAGATGTATGACCTGCTCCACGCAAAAGGGGTAAGATGTATGGTTTCTTTTTCGCCTACTCATGATAAATATACAGATAAGCAGAAAAGGATAAATGCTTATGCTACCGAGGTAGCTCTTAAGCCGGATATTATAGAGAGTGATATACCAACAGAAATCTGGAGCGTAATTAAAAAATAAAATATCAGATACCATGAACAGAGTGGAAAATGCATTAAAAGCGGCTAATGAAACCCGGGCGCTGATACTCGGCAAAGGGGTGTTGAAAGAGATTGGAAATTTATTCAGAGAGCAGTTCCCCGGAAAGAAAGGAGTTGTAATTGCTGATCGGACCACATGGAAAATTGCAGGGCAATATGTGACGGATATTTTAATTGAAAACGGATTATCTCATCAGCCTCCGTTTATTTTTGATGATCCGGATCTATATGCCGCATATGGGTATGTTGATCAATTAGTTGACTTCCTGGAATTTCAAGATGCGATTCCGGTTGCTGTCGGATCCGGAACAATTAATGATTTGACAAAATTAGCTGCTTTCCGGTGCGGGCGTCCTTATATGGTTGTAGGCACAGCTGCTTCTATGGATGGATATACCGCTTTCGGAGCATCTATTACCCATCAGGGAGCTAAACAGACATTTAATTGTCCGGCTCCTCAAGCGATGATTGCTGATACTGATATTATAGGAAAAGCTCCTTCTGAAATGACCGCTTCGGGATATGCCGACCTCTTTGCAAAAGTAACGGCTGGTGCAGACTGGTTGGTGGCACATTATCAGGGCGTGGAGTTGGTAGAAGAAAAAGCCTGGAGTATTGTGCAAGACGGATTAAAGGATGCGTTGGCTGATCCGTTAGGAGCTGCTGCGGGAAAACAACCTGCGATTGAGCGATTGACGGAAGGTTTATTATTAGGAGGTTTTGCCATGCAATGGTCTAAATCGAGCCGGCCGGCATCTGGTGCCGAGCATCAGTTTAGCCACTTGTGGAATATGGAGCATCATACAAATAACGGAGAGCATATTTCGCATGGATTCCAAGTGAGTCTGGGGATGCTGGCTATTTCCGCTTTTTATGAACAAGTGTTGAAAACTCCTTTGGATAAATTAGATATTGAAGCCTGTGTAGCGGCGTGGCCATCGAAAGAAGAGGTTGCACGTGAAGCCAGACTGCTATTTAAAGATACGGATTTCCCGGAAATCGGGGTGCAGGAGACTGCCGCCAAATATCCTTCTGAGGAGGAGCTGCGTCGTCAGTTGACAGCACTGAAAGAAAATTGGCCAGTATTGAAAGAGGCGCTCAAAAAACAATTGTTGCCTTATAAAGAAGTGAAATCAAGACTTAAAAAAGTAGGCGCACCTACAGAACCGGAAGAAATCGGCCTGACCCGTGCCCGCTTACGCGATACATTTATCCGTTCTCAGTTTATCCGCCGTCGCTATACAGTATTAGATCTGGCGGTACGTACCGGAAATATGGATAAATGGTTAGAGCCTCTTTTCGGAAAGAAAGGAATATGGGAAATTGAAATTTCCCAATAATTAAGGAATAAAAATGGAAAACACAAAGACTGAACAAAAATACAGATACTGGGAACGGCGCACCATCATTGCAACAATGATTGGATATGCCTTGTTTTATTTCGTACGTAAAAATCTGAGTATCGCCATGCCGGCAATGCAGACTGATCTGGGTATCAGTAAATCTGATCTGGGTCTTTTCCTGACACTACATGGTTTACTGTATGGCGTTTCTAAGTTCGCTAACGGATATATCGGTGATCGGGTAAATGCCCGTTATTTTATGGTTGCCGGATTGTTGCTGTCTGCCGCTTGTAATATAGCCTTCGGGTTTAGTGCAGCAGTATGGTCATTCGGAATCTTCTGGATGCTCAACGGATGGTTTCAGGGAATGGGATTTCCACCGTGTGCCCGTTTGCTTACCCATTGGGTGCAACCCAGCCAATTGGCAACGAAAATGTCTGTATGGAATACCTCTCACTCGATAGGAGCCGGGTTGGTTGTTATTTTTTGTGGATATATTGTTACGATGGGATGGCAGTGGTGCTTCTTTTGGCCGGCGATCATCGCCATTGTGGGAGCTGGCGGACTATGGTTGGCGTTACGCGATACACCGTCGAGTGTGGGGCTTCCCGAAATCCGAATGGCCGGAGAAACTGAAGAAGAGTCAAAACATGACCTGACTCCTGCCGAACATAAGAAATTTGTAAGGAGCAAGGTATTCGGAAACCCTTACATTTGGATTATTGCGGTTGCTAATTTCTTTGTTTATACGGTACGTTACGCAGTTCTTGACTGGGGACCGACCTTGTTGAGCGAATGGAAAGGTATTTCCGTTTCTGAGGCAGGGTGGATGGTTGCTGCCTTTGAAATTTCGGGGATACTCGGGATGCTCGCTGCCGGTTGGGCTACCGACAAGTTCTTTGGAGGACGCGGACCACGGGTTTGTGTTATCTGTATGATCATGACTGCATTTTTTATATTTCTGTTCAAAGAAATACAGACAGACTCACTGATTGTTTCTACAATGATTTTGGGAGCTGCCGGATTTTGTATTTACGGACCGCAGGCATTAGTAGGTATTGCCGCAGCCAATCTGGCTACCAAAAGAGCCGCGGCTACAGCAGTGGGCTTTACCGGTTTGTTCGGTTATGCCAGTACGCTGGCTTCTGGTTGGGGGTTGGGGATGTTAGCCCAACGTTTTGGCTGGGGGTATGCGATAGGGGTGATCCTTCTGATTGCTGCGTCCGGGACATTTATTTTTTTACTGGCATGGAATGCGAAAGCAAATGGATACGGAGAATCTGTTGAAGAAGAGGGAATGGTTGCGTTGAAAGAAGCAGAGAGTCCGGAAAGCTATTGATACTTGAAAACTAAATTATATGATATATTCTGATCAACTATTACAATCGGTAAAAGATATCAAGCATGTGGCGCTGGATATGGACGGAACGATTTATAACGGATCCACTTTATTCCCTTTTACAATTCCTTTTTTACAAAAACTTACGCAATTGGGAATCGGATATTCGTTTCTTACCAATAACTCATCTAAAAGTGTAGATGATTATATGGCTCATCTGAAAAAATTGGGCATTC
>JAVWBH010000146.1:0-7547 GCA_036649595.1 Bacteroidales bacterium | reverse complement strand
TGAACCCGTATAATTTTATTATTAGTAGTAAGATCATGGATATGGTATATGTATATATAAAAAATGGCGGAAAATTTTCCGCCATTTTTTTATTTAATCATTGAATCTCGTAAAACCAGAAGGCTCTCAGGCCCCATATTAAACAACAGGTCAATTATACTCAGATTAGGAGTAAATCCCCATTTTTGTTCGAAAAGCTGATAATACGGTACATCCCGATATTCCGGATCAAGTAAGTGATAATCTTTTTTCGGATGAATTATTTCTCTGAAATCAGACCCCTCCAGTTTGTCAGTCGGAATATAGTCGGCTGTAAAATCAATATTCGGTTTGAATCCGATCAATTCACACATCAATTCACGCAGGCTTTCGTTGAAATCGAAAAGGAAATCATGCTTTTTTTCAAAGAAAGGAGCGAGATCATCTTCGTAATATTCAAAAAACGGCGTGTTATTATATGTACTTCTGATTGCATACCAATGTTGATGGCGCCAGTTGCCATGATCCGATAGTCGGATATCGCGCATCAGGCACTTCCCCGGATCTTTTTCGGTAGGAATCGAAAGAATCTGAGTGCCATTGGCACCCTCGATAAACATCCTGTTTCTAAAGGTTTGTTTTACATAATTGTCGAACGCCTCGACAAAAACCTGATCGTAATGGTACAGTTTCGAATAATATTCTACCGGACCCAGATAGGCTGAGGTTAAATAAGCAATAGACATTTTTTTACAGGTTCTTGGCATTCATGAAAAGGCGGTTGAAACGGATACCTCCGCCAAACAGGCTCTTATCCTTATCGATCGAAAGCCATACAAACAACGGACGTCCTACTACATGATCTTCCGGAACGAATCCCCAAGAGCGTGAATCTGCCGATTTATCGCGGTTATCTCCCATCATCCAGTAATAATTCATCTTGAAAGTGTAGGTCGTTGCTTCCTGACCGTTGATATAATATTTACCGTTTTTAGTTTCCAGTTTATTGGCTTCATAGTTACGAATACAACGTTCGTATAGCGCCATATTATCAGGATTTAAGGAGATGGTAGCTCCTTTTTCCGGAATCCAGATTGGTCCGTAATCTGACCTTGTCCAATTATCATTATATCCTAGCGGATAAGTGCCTCCGCCCATGAATCCCGGTTCCGGGATTACCTTGGTGATAATAGACATCCCTTGTAGTTTCTTCAATGCTTCTTGTGTCAGAGGCATCTGGTAAACAGGGTTGAATGTACCGTCTGCTTTTGGCGTAAAACCGATATATTCGAGGAAAGACATCATTTGGCCGCCGACATTTACGCGTGCACTGCCATCTTCAAAACCACGGTCTTCTTTACTTACGCCCAGTTCTTCCCAATTTTTATCACCAAACCGGGTGCCATTGGTTTCTACGTAATAATTCAGCTGCATTTGTTTTGGGTTAGGCAGTTCTTTCCCGTCGATATATACTTGATTATTGATAATCTGTAAGGTATCACCCGGCATTCCCACGCATCGTTTTACATAATTTTCGCGGCGGTCTACCGGACGATAAACCACTTCGCCGTAAAGTGCGGGATTACGTCTGATTGCTTCCGGGCCGCCATTGTAATAGGCGAGTGTATAGAAATCCGGATTCTGCATTTTCAATGCAACCGTATCTCCGGCCGGAAAGTTGAATACAACGATGTTGTAACGTTCTACCTCGCCAAATCCTTTTAGCCGTTTGTATCCCCACTGCGGCCAGTCGAGATAGGATTTTGTATTAACGATCGGCAGTGTATGCTGGGCCAGCGGAAAAGAGAGAGGCGTATTCGGAATACGGGGGCCATAACTCATCTTGCTTACAAAGAGGTAATCGCCCACCAACAATGATTTTTCGAGAGAAGAGGTGGGGATCTGGTAATTTTGAAAGAAGAACGTATTAATGAAATACACGGCCACCAACGCAAATACGATGGCATCTACCCATTCCATTACTTTCCTGAAAGCCGGATTTTTCGACTTCTTCCAGAAAGTCCAGGGAATAAATTTCGTATAATAAATATCAATGATAAAAGGGAGCAGTATCAGCAGGAACGGATTTCCTACCCAGATAACCCATACGATGTAAAAGACAGACGCAATGGTCCCCTTAATGATTTGAGCCTTTGTCGGCTTCCGTTTAAAGCCGCGGGTAACGGTTGTTTCGTTTGTTTCTGTAGTCATGATTGGTGTATTAGAATTTCATCATATCCTCCATCGTGAGGAATCCTTTTTTTCCGCAGACGAATTCGGCTGCCACAACAGCCCCCAGAGCAAATCCTTCGCGGCTTTTAGCATCGTGCGTGATTGTAATTGTATCTACCGGCGAATCATAAATAATGGTATGGATGCCCGGTACCTCATCGCGGCGGAAAGCCGTGATTCCCAACTCATCGGATTTTGGCTCAACACCTTCTACCCATTTGTTTTTTGAGTCGATATTCTCGATGATCCCTTCGGCCAACGTAATCGCCGTACCGCTTGGTGCATCCAGCTTATGGATATGATGTGTTTCTTCCATGCGAACATTGTAAGCCGGATAGTTGTTCATAATCCGAGCAAGGTATTTGTTGAGAGCAAAGAAGATATTTACCCCGATACTGAAATTCGAAGCGTAGAAGAATGTCTGCTTGCCGTCTGCACAAGCTCCTTTGATTTCGTCGATGCGATCCAGCCAGCCCGTTGTTCCGGCTACTACCGGTACATGTGCTTCAAAACATTTCGCATAATTTTCCATTGCGGCTGCAGGCATTGAGAATTCAATGGCTACATCGGCGCTTTTGAACGCATCCGAGCTAAAATCCTGTTGATTATCCTTGTCGATAATACATACTATTTCGTGACCTCGTTCGCGCGCAATTCGCTCGATCGTGTGTCCCATCTTTCCATATCCGATTAATGCGATCTTCATATATCTGTTGGTTTATTGAATACTTGAAACAAAAATACTTAAACCACAAATATACTGAAATCCTGTTTCGGGCGCATGTTATTCGTCTGTACAATTCGATTATTTGTCTTTATAATCCCGATTTTTACCATGGAACAACTGCTTCATCATATCTGGAAATACGCTCTTTATGAAGGGAAAGAGCTTCACACAACTTCAGGCGACTCTTTCGAGGTGATTGATGCGGGCATTTATAATCCGGATGCCGGCCCTGATTTCTTTAATGCAAAAATACGTACCGGAATTACAGTATGGGTCGGTAATGTAGAAATCCATCAGCATTCGTCCGACTGGTATCAACACCGGCATCATACGGATAAGGCATACGATTCGGTTATTCTGAACGTAGTGATGCAGCATGATTCTGAAATTTACCGGACAAACGGAGAAAAGATAGCCCAATTTGTAATGCAGGTGCCAGACCGGGTAATGGATGACTATTCTTTTTTGCAAGATCATTCGCCGGCTTCTATACCGTGTGCTTTTCGGTTAGGCCAAATCAATCCGTTGTTGCTTTCCGACTGGAAAACCGCGCTGGGTATGGAGCGCGTATTGGCCAAAAGCAGCCGTGCGAAAATATTGGTCGACCGTTATGCCGGGAATTGGGAGGAAGCTTTTTATATCCTGCTTGCCCGTAGTTTTGGTACCGGTATTAACAGTGATGCTTTTGAGCGGCTTGCCCGTTCGTTGCCATTATCTTATTTATTAAAGCATATCGATTCTTTGTTGCAAACCGAAGCCTTCTTATTCGGACAGGCGGGATTTTTGGAGGAAGATTATCCCGAACATCCTTATTATCGGCTGCTTCAGCGTGAATATGCTTTATTGCGCTCTAAATTCAGGTTGACACCTTTGCCGCGTACGATGTGGAAATTCTTTCGGTTGCGTCCGTCTTCTTTCCCGCAGGTGCGTATTGCTTGTCTGGCTTCCTTGTTGCATACTTATCCGCGTCTGTTCTCTTCTTTTATTCAAGCCACGTCGATAGATAAACTTAAAGAGCCGTTTCAGATAACCCTCCATGCTTTTTGGGAAAATCATTATCAGTTCGATACCGTATCGGTAGATAAAAATAAGGGATTGGGATTCCAGACTGTTGAATCAATATTAATAAATACACTCGTTCCGGTATTGTTCGCATATGCCGAGCGAACAGACCAGCCGTTGCTTGAAGAGCGGGCTATCTGTTTTCTTGAAGACCTAAAACCTGAAAATAATGTTTATGTGCGTAATTGGCGTGAGGCGGGTATGAAAATCGGATCTGCTTTTGATAGTCAGGCAATCCTGCAATTGCAGAAAGAATATTGTGATAAGAAAAAATGCCTTTATTGTCGTATCGGGCATCAGTTACTGACGATAAAAAAGTCAGAGTAGCTCCTTTTGAGAAGAGCTACTCTGACCAGTTTATCCTTTTACAGTATGTTTTACCGGAGGGTAGTCGATAGAGTAGTGGAGACCCCGACTCTCTTTCCGCTCGATGCCCTGACGCATAATCAGGTATCCGGTGTTTACGATGTTACGCAGTTCGCATATTTCGCGGGATACTACCGAACGCTGGAACAGACTTTCGGTTTCTTCATAAATAATATCCAAACGAACCCATGCACGATGTAAACGCAGGTCGGAACGGACAATTCCTACATAAGAACTCATGATCTGACCCACTTCTTTGATACTTTGGTTAATCAGTACCATCTCTTCCGGCGATTGGGTTCCTTCGTCATTCCATGCCGGAATCTGATCCTGATATGAAAGAGTGTCGATAACGCTAAGAGCATGTTTAGCCGCTGCATCTGCATACACAACTGCCTCTATCAGCGAGTTGGATGCCAGCCTGTTGCCGCCATGCAAGCCTGTACAAGAACATTCTCCTACAGCATAGAGTCTGTTGATAGATGAGCGGGCGTCTAAATCAACCAATATACCTCCGCAAAGATAATGGGCGGCAGGCGCTACCGGAATATATTCTTTTGTGATATCAATACCCAAGCTCAGACACTTGGCATAAATATTCGGAAAATGCTTTTTCGTTGTTTCCGGATCCTTGTGGGTGACATCCAGATAAACATGGTCGTCTCCGCGATTTTTCATTTCGTTGTCGATTGCACGTGCTACGATATCGCGTGGCGCCAGAGAAAGCCGCGGATCATATTTCTGCATAAACTCCTTTCCGTCCCGCGTACGTAAAATACCACCGTAGCCACGCATCGCTTCCGTGATTAGAAAAGAGGGGCGGTCGCCCGGATGATATAACGCGGTAGGATGAAACTGCACGAACTCCATATCTTTTACCGTACCTTTTGCACGATAAACCATCGCAATGCCATCGCCGGTTGCTACCAGCGGATTGGTGGTTGTTTGGTAAACGGCTCCTACGCCTCCGGTGGCCATTAAGGTCACTTTTGAAAGGAACGTATAGATTTTGCCTGTTTCCTGATCCAGAATATAAGCACCGTAACATTCGATATCGGGAGTCTGGCGTGTAACTTTTACTCCCAAATGATGTTGTGTAAGGATCTCTATGGCAAAGTGATTTTCAAATACGGAGATGGATGGATGTCGTTTGACGGCACGGATCAGGCTCTCCTGAATTTCAGCGCCGGTATTATCTTTATGATGAAGAATCCGGAACTCCGAGTGACCTCCTTCACGATGAAGGTCGTATTCTCCCTCTTCATTTTTGTCGAATTCAACGCCCCATTTTACTAATTCATTGATCTGAGAGGGAGCTTCGCGAACAACTTTTTCAACAGCGGCAGGATCGCTCAGAAAATCGCCGGCAATCATCGTATCTTCGATATGCTTCTCGAAAGTATCTACCTGCATATTCGTTACAGAAGATACACCTCCTTGCGCAAAAAATGTATTTGCGTCTTCGAGCGTAGTTTTGCAAACAAGTGCCACTTTCCCTTTTTCTGCAACCTTTAGCGCAAAGCTCATCCCTGCAATGCCAGAGCCGATAATCAGGAAATCAAATTTCTTTTCCATACATGTAATGTCTTCGTTAAGGGGACGTCTGGAAGAATGAGTGAGGACGTTCCTTTTTATTCAATGGTTACAAAGTTGCAAAAAACGGTTCAGTCAACACCCTATCTTTGTAAAATATTCACTGTTTTTGTATGATAAAATTATTAACTTGCATAAAAAAGAGGTTATGCAGCGTACATTTAAGTCAAAAATAGATAAATGGTATCACCTGTTAATCTGGGGGGTACTGGCTTTGGTATTTTATTTTTTCTGGCAACGCTATGTCGGATGCGCCCTGACAATGCTTATCGTCTCAGTCTTTTTGCTCGAAGCGTTATTCCGCACCGATTATGTATTTCCGGGAGATGGGTATTTATCTGTAAAATGCGGTTTTATGCCCCGATATAAAATGCCGGTAAAAGATATTCGGGAGATTCGGTATGTGCATAGTAACCGGCTCGCCTATGCATTGTCGTCAGATCGCCTTTTATTGGTGACGGATTATGATACCCGGATGATTTCTCCTGAAAATAAAGAAGACTTTATTAAAGAGCTGAGAAAATATAATTCGCTGGTTGTAGTAACTGACGGGCGAAATATTTAACAGAAAACACAATACTATTTTAACCTTAAATAATAATATCTCATGATGTATCAACTTGCTATCATCGGAGGAGGGCCTGCCGGATATACGGCGGCAGAAAAAGCGGCAAAAGCCGGATTATCGGTGATCCTTTTTGAGCGGAATGCCCTCGGCGGAGTCTGCCTGAATGAAGGATGTATCCCCACGAAAACACTTCTGTATTCAGCAAAATTATATGACCATCTGAAAGTCGCTGACAAATACGGAATATCGTGTGAGCTGTTTTCTGTAGATATTCCGAAAATTATTTCCCGGAAAAATAAGATTATCCGAAAATTGACGGCGGGTATCCGCGCGCGTCTCAAAACTCATGATGTAACGGTGGTACAAGCAGATGCTATCGTAGAGCGCTATGCGTCAAATTCGATTACCATTCGTGGCGGCGAAGAGGTTTTTCAGGCTGAAAAACTGCTTCTGGCTACCGGTTCGGAGGTATTTGTTCCTCCCATTCCCGGATTAGAAACCATTAATTACTGGACCAGTTCGGAAGCTTTGCAGGTGAAAGAGATCCCGGCGGAACTGGTGATTATCGGAGGAGGTGTAATCGGTATGGAATTTGCCTGTTTCTTCAACAGCGTGGGTGCCAAGGTGACCGTCATTGAAATGCTTCCCGAAATTTTAGGCGGCATGGATCGGGAGCTTGCTTCCTTGTTCAGAGAAGAGTGCCGTAAGAAAGGGATTAC
This sequence comes from Bacteroidales bacterium, assembly GCA_036649595.1. GTDB lineage: Bacteria > Bacteroidota > Bacteroidia > Bacteroidales > JAUNSR01 > JAUNSR01. The sequence continues at coordinate 301 of JAVWBH010000146.1, read as the reverse complement.
CTTTTATTTATCTACACAGATTCGGGAGGTCGGGCCACAGCAAATTACCATCGGGGCAGGAGAGGAATCCTATACGTTACCATTCGATCAGCTGATGGTGGCAGCGGGACGTCGGCCAATTCTAAAAATCAGTTCGGTATTACCTTATGATATGGATGGAAAACGCATCAAAGTGAATACCCACATGCAAACTTCCTTACCCAATGTTTATGCCTGCGGTGATATTACCGGATTCTCCATGTTGGCCCATACTGCCGAACGAGAGGCTGCCGTGGCAGTAAATCATATGCTGGGTATTCCG
>JAVWBH010000145.1:0-7614 GCA_036649595.1 Bacteroidales bacterium | reverse complement strand
GACCTTGAAAAATAAAGAATTCGTTCGATAAGAAAGCATCTCCTATTTCCGTATTGGCAAATGTAAATTGAATCTCAAATAGATTTTCAACACTAAATTTACCGGCGCGTTTGAACAGATTATAATAATCGTCTGCCAATTGTACTTTACCCTCTTCAATAATCGGGCGGGTAGCCTCAAGCACCTTGCCGTAATCCAGAATATCGGCAGCTGCCTTCGCTTTTAGTCCCAAAGCTGAATAACGGCTCACGGCTCCCTTATGAGCCATCTCTACGGGCAGAACAGCCGGCAAACCTGCGGCGCAAGCTTCCGCTTCGGCAATCACAAAACGAATTACCTCTTCATGCGATTTCTTGAAAAAACCTTCCGAGCTATTATTATCCGTAAATACAGGCACAGCTCCATACATTCGGGCTAATTGGAAATAAGAATAAGCACGTAAAAAGCGAATTTCATATTTATATCCTTCGATCCGGGAGCGGTCGGCTTCGCTCGTAGCATGTCGTGCATATTGATCCAACGATACCAATCCCAGGTTTGCCTTCATGATTACGTCATAATAACCTCTCCAAAAATTATTACTAACCCAGAAGTTTTTTGCATCTGCATAATTAAAATCACGGAAGTTATTTAACGAGCCCTGATCACCGGGCCCATTGCCGCCTTTATACACATCGTCACCCCGTACGGCAATCATACCCAATGCACCCCATTCACGGGCTTTTTCGGCCAACGTCGTATATATTCCCATGACAGGTTTATAAGCTTCCGACAGGTTTGTATAATCAACGTCAACTACAGGCACTTCATTTTCCGGCAGTTTATCAAGATAGTCAGAACAACCGGTGGTAAGGAATGCACCGCCCAGCAGTGCCCCCAATGTATATAATTTGATAATGTTTCTCATTTGAATCAAGTCTTTAATAAGTTAATCTTACACCGAATGTGTAATTTGAGGCCATCGGATAGGTCTGCGTATCGAATCCGCCGGCAACTTCAGGTGTAAATCCATTGTAGTTGAAGTGCGAGAAAGGACGGTCTGCCGATACATACAAACGCAGAACAGCACCTTTTTTATCTTTCGGGCCAATGTGATTGAATGTATATCCTAACTGCATATTCTGGATGCGGAAATAATTACCGCTTTCAATCAGGAATGAACTGAAATTTCCAACATTCCAATGTTTATCCATTCCGGCCGCCGAAGGATATTTATCAGACGTACCCTCACCGTGCCAGCGGTTATTAACCAAATCGACATCATAGTTCAGAAATCCGTCTTTCTGGCGTAAACCTCGTTTCTGGTTCACAATCTTATTTCCGGCAACTCCGTTCATCGACATACTGAAATCGAAATTCTTATATCCCAAAGCAAGGTTAGCGCCATACATGATTTTTGGTAAAGCTGAACCCAGGATCTGACGATCAGCTCCGTCGATCACCTGATCTCCGTTTACATCTTCATACATCAGATCGCCCGGAACCAAATTGTTTGCAACCGCAATCGGATCGTTTTTAATTTGAGCTTCATTCTGATACACACCTGTTACCTTATAACCATAATAAGAATTTATTGCTTCTCCGGGTGTGATAATCGTCCGGTATTCTGCCGAGCCGGTGTATAAATAAGAAACACCTTCTTTTAGCGCTTTCACTTCATTTTTGAGTGTCGAAAGATTAAATCCTACATTATATGTAAAATCTTTTCCGACACGGTCTGCCCAGTTCAATGACAACTCAACGCCCTGATTCTGGATCTTTCCATAATTACCCGGAACAAACTCTCCTGTAATCGGAAGCGGGCAAGCTACAACGGCATTATTTGTGACACGATTATAATAATCGGCATCTAATTTCAAACGATTATTCAGGAAGGCAGCTTCAATACCCACATTCGTCTCATCTACCACTTCCCATTTCAACCAACTGAATGTATTCTGATTCGTAAATCCGGGTAACAGCTGATCACCCATCGCTCCGGTGGTATTGTTGATACCTGCAAATCCGGCACTTGCCGCTACCTTATCATTTCCGAGTTTACCCCAACTGGCACGCAGTTTCAGGAAGTCAAAAACCCGCTGTCCTTTCATAAACCCTTCTTCACTCATTACCCAACCGGCACCGATCGAAGGGAAGTAACCCCATTTCTCATTATATTTCGAACTTCCGTCGGCACGCATGGTCAATGAAAGCAGATATTTATGATCGTAGTTATAAGTAGCACGGCCAAAGAACGACACCCCATGGTAAGAAGAACCGCTGTCTTTTCCTTTTGCCGTAGTTCCGTCTCCAAGATTAATATAACCCCATTCAGGTTTACCGGCAGGCACATCCTCAGCCGAAGCCTGCAGCCAGCGATTATTTTCCTGGCGAACCGAGTTACCTAACATCACACTGTAGTTGTGCTTTTTGTGGCTGTCCGTATAAGTCAGGATATTATCGAGGATATAGTCGAAATCAAAAGAGTCTGCTTTTTCTAAGAATGATTTTTCTCTTTTCTGATTATCGCTTACGTAATAAGCCGGCGTATACGCCCAATAACGGTCCATACGGATATCTTGTGAATAACTTGTCCGGAAGGTCAGTTTAGAAGGAATAAAAGTAATCTCTGCATATAATGAAGGTAAGATTTGCCATACTTCATTATTTACATTCTGATAGTAAGCCTGGGCTACCGGATTGGCCATAAGTCCGTTATTCAATCCTAATGCCATAGGTGAAGCAAATTTCTCATCAGAAGCAGCTTCATTATTATAATCATGAACCGGTATAATAGAAGGTGTCGTAAAAGCTTTCAACCACGCATCATTATTTCCGGACAATTTATCGCCTTTTACAATAACCACATTAGTTCCTATTTTCAACCAGTTAAACGGCTTATAGTCACCTTTGGTACGTAAAGTAAAACGCTCATATTCTGAATTGTACTTTAGGATACCGTCTTGTTTAAGATAACTCAAACCCACGGTATAAGCAGCTTTTTCAGTTCCCCCCGTTACATCAATGCTATGATTTTGCATAAAAGCATTACGGGTTAATTCATCATACCAATTGGTATTGGTTGCAGGCATACCGTCCTTACCACCCCATAACTGTGCCGCTTTGTTTAAAATACCGGAATTCGTACCATCCGTATCTTTCTCTAGCAACATTTGGGCATACTGTGAGGTATTAGCCATTTTTAGCATATTAGTAGGAGTCTGAACACCAACATATCCGCTATAAGTAATTTTTGCATCCTGAGCAAAAGAGCCTTTTTTGGTTGTAACCAACACAACTCCGTTTGCAGCACGCACCCCATAAATAGCTGCTGCTGAAGCATCTTTCAGAACCGACATATCTTCGATATCCGCAGGATTCAAGAAGTCGATATTATCATAAAACATCCCGTCGACAACATATAAAGGGGATTCATCACCAAATGAACCCACCCCACGCACACGTACAGAAGGGCCGGCTCCGGGCTCTCCGGTATTGACAATCTGCACCCCGGCGATTTTTCCCTGGATGGCTTGCATTGCGTTGGAGGATGCTAATTTATTGATCTCGTCCGATTTGATGTTTGCAATCGGTGAAGTCAGATCTTTCGCTTTCGCCGTACCATATCCAACAACTACGACATCATCCAGTAATTGGGTGTCCTCTTCTAATGTTACATGAATAACTGATTTATTGCCAACGGCAATTTCTTGCGGCTTCATACCCATCTGGCTGAAACGAAGTACCGCATTTTCGGGTAAGTTTTTTAATTCATATTTTCCGTCAAAATCAGTGGCAGTTCCTTGTGTGGTTCCCTGCACCAACACCGTCACGCCGATAAGCGGATCTCCAAGCGCGTCTTTTACAACTCCCTGCACCATATTCTGCTGAGCAAATACAAGTACAGAAGATAAAAGTAACAGCACAAATAATAGTGATGTTTTTCTCATGTGTGATAAATTAATTAAAATAATAGGTTAACAAGAATGAGATTATTCATTCAGAAGACTCTTTTTCGATGTGTGTTTTATGTCTCTGTCTTCCGTCGGTGAATGTAGAAACAGTATTGCAACATCGACAGATGTAGTACCTCTATACAACTACGCATGCCTTTTCACAAAGGCTACAACAGCACTACGTCAACACAGGTTAACCTATTACTAATCAATCTATAAAAAAGATGAATTATCAATTATTTTTTATACAAAAAAATATGGTTTTTAGAAGTTTCGGATAAAAAATTCGTTCAGACTTTCACTTGGATCGATATCTATTTTCTTTCTTAAACGATAACGGCCCGCTTCAACCCCTCTGGCAGATATATTCAACAAAGATGCGATATCTTTCGTAGACAAATTTAACTTTAGACAGGCACATAATTTTAACTCCGCGGGCGTAAATGAAGGATATGCCTCTTTCACATTTTTGAAAAAGTTTTCATGAGTCTGCTCGAAGTGCATGATAAATAAACTCCAGTCCTCTTTCGCAACAGCTTCATCATTCATATTTCGCATAATCCGGTTTAGTTTTCGGGCAACAGCCATATCCGGATGTTTTGCAGTAAACGACTCAATCTCTGTTTTAATATCCGAAAGCATCTCGTTTTTCCGAAGCATGGTCGCCGTAATCTGAAACAGCTCATTATTTTTATGTTTGACCATTTCTTCCAACAAGTTATTTTTTTCGCGAACACGCTGCTCTTCATTCTTATGAGCCTGCTTGCGTAACTCGGCCAGATGATGGCGGCGCACACGGAAATAAACCCCATACAAAAACAACCCGAATAAAATGCACCAAATCAATATAGCCGGTGTACGAAAATACCAGGGTGCCAAAATATGAAATGAGATTGATGATTCAGGTACATCGTAAACATCAGGATCGGCATTTATAGGACGTACACGAAAACGATAATTACCGCCTGGCAAACGCTGATAAGACAATGAGGCTGTTTTAACGGGAGCAGACCAAGTTGAATCAATCCCTTCAAGCATATAACGAAAGTAAGTATCTCCTTCGGGCGTATTTCGCGAGGCGATATCGAATGTTATATTATTCTGGCCGGCAGACAATCGGAAAGAACTCTTGGTTGCCAAAGGCAATGTTTGAAGTTTACCGTTGGAAGATGCCACCATCATCCGGTCTACATAAATCACCTCTGCTTGCGTTTTTTCTTTTAAATCCCGATGATGATATAAAGCAAAACCATTATTCAGGCAAATTAAACTGACCGAATCATTTAATACTGCCATATTCTCATAGTCGTCAATCGTTGAATATCGGGTATCCGAGAAGAATCCCAGATCTTTAATTTCAGCATTTCCGTTCACATAATCAATTACGGCGAATGAATTTTTTCCCATTATCCAATAGGTATGATCATTTATGGGAATAATACGGTTGATACGTTTAACGGGCAACTCCAGTTTATTAAGGATATCAAACGGCTCAATTTTTTTCTCTATCTCGTTATAGAAAAAAAACTGGTCATTATGAATAAATAAAGTCCGGTGTCCCAAACGACTAACTTTTACAGGCATCCCTTTTTCAGAAAACTCTTCGGACGAAAAATAACGCACAGTCTGCAACCGTCCCGTATTCCGGTCCAGTATATTTTGGAATAACCCTTTATAGAGATGTCCCATCCAGATAAAATCCAGGTTATCACGGTCGGCCGTATTACAAACTCCCGCAAAATCATTTAAAGAAGTATCATAAACATATTCGCCGTTTTCATTTTGCGTCAATAATGCCGGCGTATGATAGGTAGAAAGTAAGATCTGTTTATTCTGTTTCAGCTCAGCAAGCGCCAATACCCCCGACTCTTTATAAAGATACCGGGCACGCCCGTCCGAAACCCGAAAAGCCCCGTTATTATCTCCACATACCAATTCATTTCCAATTACCTTAAGGCTCCATACTTGTGCATGGCTCCCTTCTACACGGTTCATATATTGAAATGGATTTGCACTTAACAGGGCTTTCTCCGGAAAATAGAAAAGGCCCTTATTTGTTCCCAGATAGATATTTTCGCCAAAAACGGCAGCTGCATAAACTGCTCCCAACGCATGAGAGGGATCCATAAAATAATTTATCTTAGGCGAAAATTCTAATTTGGCGACACCCTCATCCATCGCGACCCATACATTTCCCTGCCGGTCTTCACTCATCGCGTGGATCGAGTTATTTTGCAGGAAGTTGGCTGTCGAATAATGATTTAAGAGTTTACCATCCGCATCAGTTTCAAAGATCCCATTACCCAGCGTCCCGAAAAGGTAGTGCCCGCTCTCCAGACGAACAGCACAATTCAGATCATTCCCTTTTATTTTTTGTGAAATTTCTGAATTCCAAGGTGTAATCTTCCCCTTCGAAAAGCGAAAAAATTGGCCCGTCGCAGAGCCTAATAACAGATCACCCTGATCAAATGGTAAAATTACACGTACTGTAGAAGCCCCGATATCTCCTATTTTTGTCAATTCTCCCTGTTGAATTTTCATAAGAGAACTACCTTTCTCAATATAAAGAGAGCCGTTTACTTCTTGGAGAAACATAATAAACTGATGAGGATCAACCACATCTATCTCATTGTTTTTATTTGAATAACGGTAAATACGCGAAAATGACTGAAAAAATACTTCATCCGACAAAATTTGAATACGCCAGATATCTTCATCTCCGAAATCAGTTCCTTCCAAAAGATCGGATAAAGAAGTATAATGTAATATTCCGGCAGCATCGCGATCCCAGCGTCCGAACTCCTGAAAACCGCCTGTATAAATACGGTTATCAGATTCAACAGCTATTGAGCGCATAATTACACATGGGGCATCAGTATAGAGCCTCCATTTCAGACCATTATACTCTAACAGCCCGTTATTATTCGCTACATAAACAAAACCGTTCTCACCTGTAGAAATTCCCCAATTTTTATTACCTCCACCATATGAGTTTGCTGTGATATTTGTAATATTGGTATGGTGATCAATTAGATTTCGGGAAGAAGCAAAAAGTGATAAACAGCTGAAAAACAGAAAAAACAAAATGTTATACAGGTATAAATTCATAGTTTGGGTCCGGATAGATTTCAATTTTCATTCGAAAAATAGTTACTCAGCAGGGGATAGAAAAGTGTTTTACTACTAATTATTGATTTTTAAACAAAAGAGGGTATGCAAAAAATAAGAGGATGTACTTTTGGTACACCCCCTTAGCAATTTAGTGAATTTATCAAAATAAAAGACTTTAGTCTTTCAACTCAAACGAACCTTCATTTGATTCGTCAGCAGAAGAAGAAGCAACCCACACCTTGAAGTCGCCCACTTCCGCCTTTTTGTTCATTTCAAGGTCGAGGATCTCCAAATCTTTCTCGCCAAGAGTGAACGTTACCTGTTTTGTTTCCCCTTTCTTAAGGAATATTTTTGTGAATCCTTTCAATTCTTTTACCGGACGCGTTACCGAAGCAGCTACATCGCGAATATATAACTGAACCACCTCTTCACCGTCATACGCACCCGTATTGGTTACATTCGCAGAAATAATCAGAGTCTCTCCGCGTTTCAACTCTTTTTTATCTAACGTCATACCGTCGATTTTGAAAGTTGTATAACTCAAACCATAACCAAACGGATAAAGAGG